>DLXM01000220.1 GCA_003448835.1 Bacteroidota bacterium
CAATAACTGACGCCTTACATCGTGAATTGAAAGAAGAATTAGGCATAAATGTTAACGAGGTAACTGAGTTTATCTCAATAAAACATGCATATAGTCATTTCAAAGTGACCATTCATGCGTTTACTTGCACCAATACATCCGGAATCCCTCAAAATTTAACATCAACTGAGTTAAAATGGATATCCATTAATGAGTTACCAAATTTCCCTTTCCCAAAAGCAAATCGAAAAATTTCAGACAAATTGTTGTCAACAATTGATTAATTAAGTCTAAGTTGCACGTTTGTCATTTGTCTTATTTATCTTAATATCATTGTAATTAAACCAGCTACAATTGAAACCCAGAACAAATCGGATTATGAGGTACACACAGGGAATAACAATACATCAAATGTATAATTTTACCAATTCTATTGGCCTGGTGATTGTTATTTTTCTTACGTCCCTATTTGTATTTATTGGTTGTTCTGTTCAGGAAAATGAGATAACCAGTTTAAATGATGATCAAACCCCATTTTTTAGAACTGAATTAGATAGTGTCAACTCATTAATAGACCAGGGTAAAACAACTGATGCGGCAATTATTCTGGATAGTTTGTTGGTGATTGCAGAATCAGAACGTTTAAATGCCGTGATCCCACAAATTATAGCAAGCAGAGGATTAATAGATGCTATTCAAGGACAATTTGTTATAGGTGTAAACAGGCTTGAAAAGTATTTGGTAGTTGCAGAATCATATGCGTCACCCAATACTTTATATCTGTATAGACTCCGACTCGCAACATTGTATTCAAATTCCGGACAATCAGATAAAGCCTTGACTCATATTGATTTAGCTACTGAAAATCCACCTAATGATATCAATGACAATTATATCTTTGGAGGATTAGTAACGAAAGCCGGCATATACACAGGAAATTATCAGTTCGCACAATCAATTGATATTTATCAACAGGCTATTAGATATGCAAATGAAAGAGATACCTTAACATCGACTATTGAAAAGTCAAATATTGCTATCGCACATAATAATCTGGGACTATTACTACACCGTCTAAAAAGATTCGACGAAGCGATCGCTGAATTTGAAAAATCCATAGCAATTAATACTAGTATTTCAAATGATCTGGGGCTTTCTCAAAATTACAATAACATCGCTAATTCTTACGTAGGTCAAGATAGTTTTGAAACTGCAAACGAGTACCTTTTGCAAGCAGTCCAGTTGAATCAAGAAAACCGTGCATATACATCATTGGTTCGTAATTATTACAACCTGGGTAGTAATTTTGAAAAGTTGAGTGCGTTTGATGACTCGTATAAATATTATAGAGATGCATATAATATGAGTTCAGAGGCTGGATTTCTACCTGGAATCATGTACAACGCATATGGAATTGCAAGCATATATTTTGAACGTGGGGAATACCAAGATGCCTTAGCATACGCGAATGAAGCTCTTGAATTAGCTGATTCATCTTCAACACTCGAACTAAAAGTTGAGATTCAAAGGTTATTAGCAAAGATTTATGAGGCTTCAAATAATTTTTCGACTGCTCTCGAATTTTTGAATTCTTTTAATGTCTTAAATGATTCTCTTCGCGAAGCGACTTATAAAATTGATATCGAAGAAGTACGCAGTGGATATCAATTTGAACTGTTGGAAAGTGAAAACAATTTACTTGAACAACAACTATTTATCTACGAATTACAAGTGCGCCGACAATTGATGTATTTATTAATACTTGTAATATCCATTTTGGCAATTGCAATATCATTGTACATCTACTCCAGAAAAAACAAGCAGATCAATCAGAAAAATTTACAACTGGAAGAGCTTTACAAAGAAAAAGACATGCTGACCAAAGTAATTGTCCATGATATGAGAAATCCATTAACCGGGATTCATGGGGCACTTGATCTACTGATGACAGAACCAAAAATTACACAAAACCAAAAAGAGCTTCTGAATATTGCTTATCGATCTTCAATGAAACTTAAAGACATGATTAATGGTCTTTTAGAAGTATCCAGGATGAAGGAAGAACAGATAAGTAATGAATTCGAATTTGCGAAAACTGAATTAATTTGTAATGATGTTGTTGATTCTCTGAAAACTTTTGCAGCAACTAAAAATATTACGATCTCCACAAGTATAGTTGAATGTAGTATTAAAACATATAGCCCCTATCTGCATCGAATCATTGAAAACTTGCTTTCCAATGCAATTAAATTCTCACCCAAAAATAGCATCGTTCAAATTGTAACTACCAAAACTGCAGATAAATCTTCCTGGATAGTTCAAATAATAGATCTTGGACCCGGATTCACTGAAAATGATTTAACAAAAGCATTCGGACTTTTTCAAAAACTATCTGCAAATCCTACTAATGGTGAAGAATCTACCGGATTAGGTTTATACACAGTGTCTATGCTTACAGAAAAACTTGGTGGCACTGTAACAATTTCCGAAAACTATCCTACAGGAAGTATCATATCATGTGAATTCCCACTGGATCAGAGTTAATGCCTTTTGAATTCTAAGCCATCACTCAAACTGGTCCCCAAAAGCAAGCTACCTTCATTAAAAGTTTGGCTTGATGAAATCGTTCAAAAGGTAGAAACAGAGGATTACATCAAAGATGATCCAATTAGTTTCATGCATGCTTTTGATAATAAAGAGGATCAGATACTAGCTGGTTTTTTCGCAGCAATTATGGCCTGGGGACGACGTGATATCGTCTTGGCAAAAGTAAATGATCTGCTACAGCGGATGTCATATACTCCATTTAAGTTTATTTCTGAATTTAATGATACAGCTACTGCATCACTTCATGGATTTAAGCACCGTACATTTACTGAAACTGATGTCTATTGGTTGATTCGAATTTTGAATCAGGCAATTTTGAAACACGGATCTTTTGAGCAGTTTTGGGTGGACACTTACAACATTGCAAAAGCATCAGATTTACATTTTATGGATGTATTTCATGAAAACTTTTTTGCGTTGGTACCAGAAACACCACATCGCACTAAAAAACATATTGCCGACCGTAGAAAAAACAGTTCTTGCAAACGACTTTACCTGTTTTTAAGATGGTCAATCCGGAAAAATAGTCCTGTAGATCTTGGGATCATGGATTTCATGCCGGAATCCGAACTCATGTTGCCATTAGATGTTCATGTTGCCAGGCAGGCACGAATACTTGGACTAATTTCAAGACATCAAAACGATTGGAAAACAGTTGAGGAGCTAACAAATAATCTAAAATTGTTTACTCCTAAGGATCCCTCAAGATATGATTATGCCCTATTTGGAATTGGTGTTTTAAAAATTCAAATTCCACCCGAATTCATTGTCAATTCACCATTGATCGTTGATTGATTCAACTAAGCCAATTGTATAAAAACCCGGCAGCCAGATTTGAAGTACGTCCATCAACATCATATAATGGGTTTACTTCAGCTATATCAAAAGCGACAACATTTGGTTGATTCTTGACAAATTTAAAAATCTGACGGAATTCATTATTTGGAAACAATCCTATACTGGCTGGCGCGCTAACTCCCGGTGCAAATGCTGCTGAAAACACATCCATATCGAGTGTTACATATACCAGGTCCACCGAACTGCAGAAATCTGATATAGTTCTCATGATCAATTCAGTTTGACCCGAATCAAACATATCTGCCTCAATGAGTTTTACTCCGTACTGATGAGCGCGTTCAAACAAGGTTGCTGTGTTACTTATTTTTTGAACACCCAAAATTAAGTAATTCAACTCTCCGGTTGAGTTTTTTATCTCCCAAAATCCGGTTCCCGAGGTTGATCCTATGTTTAAATTCACTTCTCTAAGATCAAAGTGAGCATCAAAATTAATAACACCAATCGATTTATTCGGATATGCACGCTTGATACCGGTAAAATGTGGAAATGAAACTTCATGTCCCCCACCCAAAACGATTGATTTTATTCCGTTAAGATGAAATTCTTTAATCACATCAATTAAATTATGCTGTAACTCTTCCAGTGATTTTCCGGAATTAACAATATCTCCAAAATCATTAATCAATTGGTCTGATCTATGAACCGGGATATTACAACACGCTTTGCGAATGACCGATGGTCCATCTGCAGCGCCAACTCTACCCCGATTTCGATTAACCCCTT
>DLXM01000038.1 GCA_003448835.1 Bacteroidota bacterium
TTGGTTCCGGTCGACCATGGGACGGGGTTACCTATTTATGTTTAACCTGTTTATATTGTGAGTGAAAACAAAGTCTAACAAAAATTGAATCAACATGCCATCACTAGATATTGTAAACGAAATTGACCATCAGGAAATCGATAATGCAATCAATAATACCCTGAAAGAAATTGCGACCCGATATGATTTCAGAGGATCAAACACTACAGTTGAATTTCTAAAAAAGGAAAAACGAATTACTGTCGTGACGGAAGATTCAATGAAAATCAAAGCTGTGAAGGAAATGATTACTGGAAATTTTGTGAAGCGAAAACTGAGTCACAAAACGCTGGATTTTCAGGAGCCCGAGGGGACCTCGCACGGCGGACTTAAAATGACCGTGTTACTAAAAGAGGGAATTGACAGAGATAACGCCAAAAAAATCGTAAAAATGATCAAAGATTCGGGTTTAAAGGTGCAAGCACAAATCAATGACGATAAAGTGAAAGTGACCGGCAAAAAAATTGATGATCTGCAGGCTGTTATGGCTGAAGTCCGTGGCGCGACGCTGGAAATCCCGGTTCAATTTGAGAATATGAAATCCTGATATTCATTATTGTTGTAGGTTATTACTCCTTTCGATACGGTACAGTTTGAGAACATAAAATTTTGATATCTATGCCAGTCATTCCGGATTCATTTGTGAAATTTGTGGGTGAAAATCCAACTGCTGAGGAGCTTGTCAAACGTAGCACTGAGTTTTATACACAAATGGATCAACGTCGGAGTCTGCGCATGTTTGCTCCAGATCCCATTCCGGATGAAGTCCTTCGAAATATTGTCATTACGGCCGGAACGGCACCATCCGGAGCACATAAACAGCCTTGGTTTTTTGCAATCGTAAAGGATCACGACATAAAACACCAGATCCGTTTGGCAGCTGAGGAAGAAGGGTCTGTTCCTGATTAAGGTTGAGGGTTTTGTGAATCAAATTAGTCGTAAGCGAAAAAAATAATCTGAACCGTTATTCTGCCTTCTTGATTGCTACTGTCATGAAGTCAATTTTGTAAGGATTTGTGTTTATTCGACACTATATATAATGGATTGTTATTTTAAATGTAATTACATTATATGTACATTGAACAAGGAGAGCAAATATGAAGACGAAAATAATAGCAATTGGCAATTCCAGAGGGGTACGGATTCCGAAGGTTCTGATTGAACAGTTGGCGCTTTCAGAGGAAGTGGAACTTTATGCAACGGAAGGGGAGCTACGGATCCGCTCGGCAGCTCAACCAAGGGATGGATGGGAGAAAGCATTCGTTGGTGGGAATCAGAATAAAACTGATGAGTTTGTTTCTGCTCCAATTGATCCGTCAATGGGTGAGGAGTGGACCTGGTGAAGAATTCATTCCCAATTCGGTTTTATGTATATCTGGTACAACTGGATCCAGCGTTGGGTTCAGAAATCCGAAAGTCACGTCCTTGTGTGGTGGTGTCTCCGAATGAAATGAATACACAACTCAGAACGGTGATTATTGCACCGTTAACTTCAACTTTGAAATCCTGGCCGACACGTGTGAAGGTCGAGTTTCAGGGCAAACACGGAGAAGTAGCACTGGACCAGATTCGGACTGTCGATTCAGGTCGCCTCATTAAACACTTGGGAGCGATGTCGACCAAGGAGGCTGAGCAAATACGGGGTGTGTTAGTGGAGATGTTTATGTAACTCGCGAAGCGATTCGAATCAGCTATAGATTATCGGTTAGATTGATAATTGAATGCTGAAGATGGTGATACCTGGTTGAGATTGGATATCCAAGATCCCACCATGAGCTTTGATGATGTCGTTGGTAATGCTGAGTCCGAGTCCGGCGCCTTCGGTACCTTTTTTGGTGGTGAAGAAGGGCTGCTGAGCTTAAGGTCTGTTTGAGGCTAGACGATTACTCTTTACTTAATATACTACCATTGAAACCCCAAAATATTATAGTTATATTTGGTTATGAACGAAAAATATACAATAAATAGGCTGATTGAACCACAAATCCGTGAAAAACTATTTCGTGGACGCGCCATTATTGTTGTTGGGCCTCGTAGGGTGGGGAAGACGACACTGCTAAAACAAATTGCTTCAGACATTGATCCAGAGCACTTGTGGCTGGATTGTGACGAACCTGATATTCGTTCTATGTTGACCGACGCAACTTCTACTCGTCTGAAAGCGATCATTGGTAAGGCAAAAATGGTTGTAATTGATGAAGCTCAACGTATCCAAAATATCGGGATTACTCTAAAGCTCATTGTTGATCAAATTTCCAATACCCAACTATTGGTCTCAGGTTCTTCTGCATTGGAGCTTTCCAATGAAATTAACGAACCTCTTACTGGACGGAAGTATGATTTTGAGTTGCATCCATTTTCGTATGCTGAACTTGAAGCTCACTATGGAGCTCTGCATGAGAGGCGTCTTCTGGAAAATCGATTGGTTTACGGTTCATATCCAGATGTGGTAAATCATCCGTCTGAGGAGGTCATTTTATTGAATGAACTTTCGCAATCGTATCTGTATAAGGATTTGTTCAGTTATCAGGAGATCCGAAAACCTGACCTGTTACCTCGATTATTAGAGGCATTGGCACTTCAGGTTGGCAGCGAAGTGGTTGTATATGAACTGGCCCAGACCCTGGGTGTGGACTCTGAAACGATTCGTCGATATATCGATCTCCTGGAGAAGACGTTTGTGGTTTTTTCGCTGAAATCCTTGAGTCGGAATGTCAGAAATGAGCTGAAGAAATCGAGAAAAATCTACTTTTATGATAATGGAATCAGAAATTCGATTATCCGGAATTTCCAGCCTACATCGTTGCGAACGGATGTAGGAGCTTTATGGGAGAACTACCTGGTGAGCGAACGTCGAAAAGCAAATTCCATAAATGGTCGATATGCCTCTACGTGGTTTTGGAGAACAACACAACAGCAAGAAATCGATTATCTGGAAGATCAAGATGGATTACTGAAAGCCTTTGAGTTTAAATGGAACTCTAAAGCAAAAGCAAAATTCCCAAAAACATTTACCTCGAATTATCCAACACATGAATTAATGTTGGTTAATCCGGATACGTATCAGGAGTTTCTTCAAGAAGTATAGAATATCAAAAACTTGGGGCCAGTAAGATACTATTCACTAAAAGTCTTTCAAGCCCTCTCCAATAGGCGCGAAAAACGGGTTGCTCAGCAAATAGGATTACATTTCCACTGCCAGTGGGTTCATGAATCAAGTAGGAATTTCCCGGGAAATTGTTTTTGTTTTCTTCGAACACAAAGCCACTAAGGATTGCACTTTCATCAAAAACTGCAACGTTTGCTCCTTGCTGTGATGACGTCAAAATAGTGGCACTGTTTACATGAACGGGTATGTGTTGATCATAACCCAATGATAAAAAATGATTTGTATCCAGGTTAACTCTAAATATTGCACCTGGAGTATTGTCAACACGTACTCCACTGAGCCTTCTCGAGCTACTCAAGTTTACATCGTCATCGATGGCGAAAGTCGCACCATCCTGGATGCCAATGAAGGTCCCACCGTTTCTTATCCATTCTTTCATTCTGTTGATACCTCTGTCACCGATGAGATTCTTATATCCGGCAGCTGACCCCGGAGGCATAATAACTACGTCGTATTCAAACAAATCTGCTCTGTTGAAATCCTGAACCCGGACCGCAGTAAATTCAATTCCATAGCGTTGTTCCAGTGTAAACCAAATTGCGCCGTAGCTTCTTCCATCGGTTGGTTCATCCATCAATACCATTACTTTGGGTTTCTTCAGACTTACCACAGTTCTGGCCCCCATCAAAATTCCTTTATCAGTCCAGGCTTCATCAATAGCCTCTACTTTTACATTTGATTCTAAAGCCAGTTCATTAATTCTTTGATGAAGTGATTCCTCGTTTTTCTCAACCCGTACTACCACGACTCCTTTTTCATACGATTTCCCTTCTCTTTCGAAGGGTTCGGTTGCCATAGAAACACGAAATCCCTCCATCATAAGTTTACTCATTAATGATGCCGCATCATTTGAGCTGTATGAAAAGAGGTACGCGTAATTAGCTTTGTCCCCAGGTGTTGTATTTGATACTTTTAGATCAGCTTCCGTTACCAAAGATAAATTACCAGTGAATGGATTCGATAATCCATACGCTTCCACTCCATAAGTAAGCGGTAGGGACCATGCCGTTACATCATAAAAGCCAACTCGTTTTTTAGGAGCATTTGCTCCAACAGAATTGTTATAGTTATGCGCTGCAAGTGCTTCGTCTAAAAACTCTTTTTGGATCCCTACATTTCGTTCCAGAAGTACTTTCGCCAGTCGTTTGTTCGGCTGATTCATTGGCACGATAAAGGTTCCGACCGGTAGCGATCTCCTTTCTGTATCACCATACAAATATGAAATCCCATCGGCTGCTTTTTCATCACTGGTTACAAATACCTCAATCTCGTGTTCCAGCAATAATTCGACTAAATTCAGCGCATCATTAGGTTGTTTTCCCCCCAAAATGGCTACCTGTTTGACTGGTTCATCTCTAACTTCATCCATACCCTGTTTGAAGAAGTTGTAGTAATCGTTAAGAAGTCCTTCTCTATTTTCAGCTGCAGCTTTCGCCGTAGCTATTGTTGCTACTACATGGTGAGCGGTGGCATTTTTTAGCGTTGAAATGGTTCCATCATTTCGGTAATACTGAAACCCTTTGTCCCCACCGCCATTTGTTTCATACGTCATTCCAATGGCACCATTAAAAGCGGGATAGGAATCCCAATATCCCGGATAATGCAGGTCATAAATTTCACGGGATGTGTAGGTCCAGCTATGTTCATCAAAAGCAGAAGCGTTTGCTCTTCCGATGACTTCTGCCCATTTTACAATCGATGAGGGATAAATTGGGTTCACTGGGATTGCGTACGGAGCAAAGAAATATTCCTCCGGCTCACCGTGATAGTCTACCCAAATCTGTGGACTCCAATGTCGCATTTCTTTTGCCACAATTTGTGACTCTTTTTGAGATAAAGCAAATCCATCTCTGTTACTGTCTAGTTTGTAGTGCGTGTCGCTGGTTGACATTAGCCAATCTCCCTGATGTTCTGCAGCAATACGGTCCGGTGTACCATTTGGACCAACTTTCATGCCTTTCATCCATGCAACATGACGTTGATGGGAATCCGGATTGTGGGCGGGATTAATAACAATGATTGAGTTCTCAAGTGTGGACAAGGTCTCTTCATCCATGCCAGCGGTAAAGTGGTATGCCGCGACTATGGCCGCTTCAAATGCCGCGGACTCTTCCCCGTCGTTGGCATAATTCATCCATGAAATAACGGGTGTACTTTTTGCAATTTCTTGTGCTTGTGATGCAGACGTTGCTCTGGGATCTTTTAACTTTGA
>DLXM01000308.1 GCA_003448835.1 Bacteroidota bacterium
CTCCTTCTCTCCTTCTCTCCTTCTCTCCTTCACTTTTTATCTCCTTCCCTTCTTAACCAAAAATGACCCAATCGCCAAGACATCGATCCCGGAACCATAAAAACATCGAATGGCTTCTTCGGGACGCATAACAATCGGCTCACCTTGCACATTGAATGAGGTATTCACGATAATCGATTGTCCAGTAATTTTTTCAAACTCGTTCATCACGGACCAATAAAGCGGATTAATATCTTTGTTCACAGTTTGTGGTCGAACGGTACCATCCACATGGATACACGAAGGCAATACATCTAAAAATTCTTTGTGAATTCGTGTCGCTACAATCATGAATGGAGATTTGTCGATAACTGTATCAAAATATCCCTGGAAACTCTCTTTTTTCAAAGATGGACAAAATGGTCGCCATGCTTCGCGGTTTTTAACATGACGATTGACATGATCTCTTGCATCCGGATTCAACGGATTGGCCAATATTGATCGTCCTCCTAATGCTCGTGCGCCAACTTCCATCCTTCCCTGAAACCATCCAACGATATCATTTTTCGCAATATGCTGAGCTACATCACGTCCAATATTGTCGCTTTTTACATACTCGAGCTTGCATTGCTTCAACACATTCTCAATTTCATCATCGGTGAACGATGGTCCGTAATACAAATGCTCAAGCGATGGCAATTTAGGGATTTCACCAGTCTCATCGATTTTAGCTAAAAATGCTGCTCCAAGACAAACTCCATTGTCACTTGCAGCGGGTTGGAAAAAGTAATTTTCGTATAGATCCGATTCTGCAAGAAGTCCGTTCGCTTTGCAATTCATGTGGACACCACCAGCAAAACAAATGTTCTTGGACAAATTCAACGATGCGGCATACTTCATCTGGGCAAAAAGAACCTCTTCGAGTTTTTTCTGAGCTGCATACGCGATTGCCGGATACGGAGCTATCATCGCAGAGACATCCGCAGGGCGCGATGGACCCAATTTTTCAACCATTAAATCCGTAAACCGACTGCCAAACGTTCGTTTTCCGCTGTATCGAAATCGAGGATCTACTGTATAATGAAATGATTTCCCATCGGTTTGTACCATTTCATCAAAAACAGCCATAATATCAGCATCAGGGGCCCCATAAGCAGCCAATCCCATGGTTTTTCCTTCATCCACATATGCTTTAAAGCCTAAAAATTCAGTAATGGTCGCGTAAAATCCACCGAGTGTATTTGGAAGTTCCTCTGTTGCAAGTTCCTTCATTGTCCCCTGCTTATCGACATAAACCAGACTGGAAGAAGCGACTTCCCCAACACCGTCGTTTACGATTACTACTGCTTCGTCAAATCCGGATGTATAAATGGCAGAAGCTACGTGACTCAGGTGGTGCGAATAAAATTTGAAATTCTGATCGGTCAGTTCAATTCCCAGCTTTCGCAGGATGAGGCCAAGATCTTGTTTTACCTTCGTCGGATTATACAATGCGTTGAGTCCCTGTTGTGCCAATCTACTGATATGATCGGTCTCACTCGGATATTTCGCAATGGTTTGTTCCAGATTTGCGGTTGCCAGCTCGGAGTATGAATTACAATCCCAGGCGTATCCTATCGAAGTGACTTCCAATCCCAATTTGCGGGCTTCTTTTACACAAAAAGCGATGGATTGGGCCGGATATGCGTTTGGTGAGGTTTTGATTCGATTAAAGCGCTCTTCTTCTGCCCAAGCTATGATTTCGTTATCGCTGACTATCGCTGCAGATGAATTTGGACCGGGTCCGAAAATCCCTAAATATGCTATATTACTCATTATTAATTATTCTATGCTTGATTTAAACTATCCATCGCACCACACAAAATGGCTCTGCAAAATGTTTCCCAACAGTCATTCCCCAGTATTGAGCACGAATTTTTAATGCTTCGGGTGATCTTGGGTGCGGATAAGCCCGTTTTTCGTATTGATAACACTCCATGGCGTCAATTTTGGCTAGCACATCTTCTTCATCCACCTCAATGAATAAATTTGGCACAAATTGCCGTGCATCTGTAGATGGAATCCATTCTGTGCCGGATGGAGTTTCAAAAGTGATGATTCCGGTAACTCGTTCGTGTTCCATCGGTCGGGTTGCAGTAATTACCGCCTGAAACGTGAGTTGATGATCGATGTTAACGTCTCCGCTATGATGTGTCAGAATGACATCCGGATCGAAACTCTTTTTCTCTTTTTCCACGATTTTGACAATATCCAGCAATGGAACGCTATCAAATCGATTGTCAGGAAATTGGTAAATACTCAATCCATGATAACCAATAATCTGGCGGGCATCCTGAATGTTTTGCTGATGATTTTTGAGTTCAGCTTCCCATTTTTGAGAATCCCGTGAATCATCTCGTGAGGTGAGTCCCTCGCCTAAAATCACAACTTTAACTTGTGCACCGGGATTTACCGGGGTTGGTTTGGTTGCACCACCCTCATTTTCCCAACGTTCTTTACTCTCTTTCGTGATATGATTTCCGGATTCACGTATGATTTTGTGGAGTGTAGCACCGAGTCCAAGAAGCTCATCGTCCGGATGGGCAACGACAACCAGAATACGTTTTCCGTGAAGAAGTTGTGTTGAGTTCATGGCAGTTTTATTTAGTGGAGTTTTAAGTTCGTTTATTTCGCACTTAGAAACATGTAGGTCCGACTAATCGGACAACAAATCCCAACTGAATGGTGTACCCATTTCGATATCTCGTCCGGCCTTTTTACCGAGCACGGTATCATAATATTTTGGTGATAGTCCATCACCGGGACGAATGGTCCTTACATTTTCGGCTGTGAATTTTTCACCTTTTTTCACTGGTTTGACCACATAAACCGATCGTTTATATCGCAAACTTCCTTTTTCATCGTTTAGAATACCGTATTGGATGTATCCCAAGGCTTGATACGCTCTCTCAGACTCTTCAACTAATGCTTTTAACTCGTGTGGTTCAATTGAAAATGCTGCATCTACCCCACCATCAGCCCGGCTCAATGTGAAATGTTTTTCCACAACGCGAGCGCCCAATGCTACGGCAGCGACAGCGGCACCAATTCCGAGGGTGTGGTCAGACAATCCAATATGACATCCGAATACATCTCTCATGTGAGGGATGGTAACAATGTTCGAGTTCAATGGTGTAGCAGGATATGTACTAGTGCATTTTAGCAGGACCAAATCTGTGCATCCATTATCACGCAGTACACGTACCGCGTCATCGATGTCAGCAAGAGTTGCTGCTCCGGTGGACATAATCACAGGTTTACCGGTTCGTGCGACTTTTGCCAATAATGGCCAGTCAATATTTTCAAAAGATGCAATTTTGTATGCTGAAACACCCATTTCTTCGAGAAAATCGACTGATGTGGCGTCAAATGGGGTACTAAATGGCATCATCCCGAGTGATTTTGCCTTTTCGAAGATGGGTTTATGCCATTCCCATGGTGTATGCGCCAACTGATATAACTCGTACAAACTTTTTCCATCCCATAAGGATTTCGGATCATCGATTGAGAACAGTCCACCTTTTATATCGATGGTCATCGTGTCTGCCGTGTACGTCTGCAGCTTTATGGCATGAGCACCCGCATCCGCTGCAGCCTGAACAATTTCCAATGCGCGATCAAGCGACTGATTATGATTACCACTCATCTCGGCAATGATGAACGGTTTGTGTCCGTCGCCAATGGTGAATTTATCGATCTTAATATCTGAAATCTGCTTCATACTAGTTTGTTGTGTTCTTTTTCGTTACAACGAATGATCCGATTACCAGGACATCCACGATGTTTGTGGAAAGCGCATCGATTCCTTCAAGTGGATGGTGAACTATAGGTTCTTCGTGTCGATTAAATGAGGTGTTGATGAGTGCTGGTTCGCCGGTTGCCTGATGATATGCTTTGAGCAATTCATACATAAACGGATTACTTTCGGCATTTACCACCTGTGGACGGGCAGTTCCATCGATATGTACTGCTGCCGGTGCCATTTTTTTCATGGTTTCAGTGCAATCGTAGGTTACTGTCATGTATCGGCTGGCGATATGATCCGGTTCCCATCCGATATAGCAGTCTTTTGCAACTTCATCCATCGATACCGGTGCGAATGGCATGAATTCAGTTCGATCCATTCGATGATTTAACCAATCGTTGACGGTCTGATCTTTGCAATGATAGATGATGCTTCGATTACATAATGCACGCGGACCAAATTCCATTCGTCCCTGAA
>DLXM01000169.1 GCA_003448835.1 Bacteroidota bacterium
TTTTCTTCCTCGAGTTCTTTGATGCGTTTAAGTTCGTTCACACTCAATCCACCGTATTTACTACGCCATTTGTAAAAGGTAGCTTCACTGATTCCGGCTTCACGACATAATGCCGTGATTTTTTCTCCTTTTTCAGCTCGGTTGAGTAACGTGACAATTTGTGGTTCGGTAAATCGTGTCTTTTTCATGGCTATAAATTAAGAGCAATCCTCTACTTTACAATGCCGAAAATCGGGGAAGCTTACATCACCATATCCAGATTTCAGCGGACATCATGATCGTAGCAAACATGATCAATCCTAAGTGCGATTTACTGAATAATGAGTTATGAATGATAAATAATGAGTTCCCAATATCCTGATCGTTCACCTTCTTTACGAGCCAAGAGATTCTGTTTTTTCAGCTTTTGAATATTTTTCTCGACCCCGCGTTCAGTGATATCTAACTTCTTCGCCATTTCGGGAATGGTTACATATTGGTTCCTATATACCATTTCCAATATCAGAAGCGCACTCTTTCCAATTTTTGAAGTGGTTTTTTCGATGAGCAGTTCTTTTACAGCAGGCCAATTTTCAGATGGAACTTTCCCCGAACTATTCCCCGAACTATTCCCCGAACTTTTTTCGGGTCGTTGTAGAACCACAGTGAACATCCCATCCGTTTTAAATTGAGGATTTGGAAGATTGGCGGCTTGCATTTGATCTTTAATCCGTCCAATTCCCGAGCCTACATGCTCCACCATATGAATGCGGACAAACAAACCAAATATTAATGGATTACGGCTATGACTTTTTGTGCCAAAATCAGCTGGAGAGATTGCACTGGCTAAACCTCCAGGATTGGTGATCTCCACTCTGTCATTAAATAACTCGATGGTAATTCTGGCTCCTTTGTCGTAGTAATCCCGATGGCAGAGGGCGTTGATTATGGCTTCTTTCAAAGCTGTTTCAGGAACTTCCAAAATCTCCTTCCTTGGGCCGCCACCTGTAATAACATAGCGTACATCCAATTTACCTCGCAACCACTGCATGGCCTGCTCATATTGAATCATCAAAGGACCGCCATAAATCTTGTCATCGATGATCTGGGTTTTATTAGTTCCTTCAAAGGCAATACAGCGGATTGTTGCTGTTTCGATAAATTGCTCCGGGGCTGACCCGAAAAACAACACACCACCATTTTTCATGTGCTCATCCGCTGATATCAGTTTTAAGTTTTGGATGATGTGTTCACGGTTGATGCTTTTAGAGATTCCACTTATTATTCGAAATTCTTCAAACCAACTTAGATCGATGTTCTTGGATGGATCGAAAGCTGGGCAGGGCGCCTCGTCAAAATAAATGCGGTCGGATTGCTGAAAAAAATCCCGCATTTCTTCGACAGTAGTGAGTTTCTGTGTATTTGGACCTTGCCTTACATAAATGGCACCTGATAATACATAAGGTTTATGCGGACCATCGTTAACCTCAATGACCCACACCTTCTTGTCTTCAACTTTAATAGAGTAAAAGGAAACAGGAATATGGGGATTGATTTCATTAAGAGAGTTCTGGATAGCTGATCTCTTCGTATTGTCTATATCCACACCATGAATTCTATTATCATTACTTACCCCAATTAGTAAGACACCTCCGGCAGCATTGGCAAAAGCGCAGATCTCCTCACTTAGCTCTTTGAGCTTACTTGGCACTCGGATTTTAAACTCCACATTGTAACCCTCACCCGATTGGATGAGCGAGAGGATATTTGAGGGTGTGAGGTGATTATTCAATACCATTAATCTTTTAGAGGATATGAATCCTTTCCATGACTATTTTTTTCTTTGGATTGACCCATCTTTTTTATGGATGACCGATTCTGAACCTTCTTTACGGCTTAAGTCTCTAGACCATGGTTCTGACTGTTTTTTTAGTATCAAAGTTTTTGGAAGCCCTGTCGCTCCCCCTCTCTTTGAACTCTAATCATCTTTCTGATTGGGCTTATAAACAAATATAATATCTTGTCGAAGTTTTCAAAAATAATACTTGATAGTATCTAGTATTATGTAATCTCACTTCCCGATACAAAATCGTGAAAAGATGGAATCCAGCAGATCTTCGGTGGTGATGTTGCCGGTGATGGTTCCCAGTTCATGGAGGGCAGCGCGCAGATCGATACTTACGAAATCGCCTGTGGTACCTGCTTCCAGAGCATTCATGGCATCTTTTAGGTGTTGATAGGTTTTTTGAAGTGCATCGCGGTGGCGTGAGGAGGTGACTAAGAGTCCGGAAGTGTCGATTTCCTGATTACTAAGCACCGATTTTTTCATCCGGACTTTCAACTCATCTATTCCATCCAGATTCTTGGCGGATATCAACAAATCAAAGAGTCCGCTCACATCTCCGTTCACGTTCAAATCCAATTTATTTCCAACACTTAGAATCGATTTATGAACATATTTTTGACGCAAATCTGCGATTAAATGCTTTTCAGCATCAGTAATCTGCTCGGACAAATCTTTCAAATACACGATCAAATCAGCATCATCCATCGCTTTGTGCGATCGTCGAACGCCTTCTGCTTCGATTAAATCCTCGGTATCGCGAAGTCCGGCTGTGTCTGTGAGCGTGAACAAAAGTCCATCCAGACTCCAGTCCGCATCAATCACATCCCGCGTAGTCCCGGCAATTTCTGAAACGATGGCGCGTTCTTTGCCCATTAAGGCATTCAATAACGTGGATTTTCCGGCATTGGGCTTACCAACAAACACCGTTTTTATGCCATGTTTAACCAGACGGCCAGTTTCATAAGTCGCCAACAGTTTCTCAATTTCGGTGTTGAGTTCGAGCAACAATTTTCGCAGCTGATCTTTACTCGCGAACTCGACATCCTCCTCAATGAAATCCAATTCCAATTCAACTAATGCCGTAGCATCGATGATTTGCTGACGAAACACATCGATATGTTTTCCCAGGGCACCATCCAGTTGTTGTTGGGCAGCTTCTACCGCTTTTCGACTTCGAGCGTGGATGAGGTCCGCCACCGCTTCAGCCTGACTCAATTCCATTTTGCCGTTCAAAAAGGCACGTTGGGTAAATTCTCCGGGCTCGGCAGAACGGACTCCAACTGACAACACGGTTTCGAGCACAGCCTGTGATACCAGTACCCCACCATGGCACGAGATTTCGATGGTGTCCTCGCCAGTATAAGATTTTGGGGAACGAAATACCGTTGCGAGCACCTCATCTATTTTTCGACCATCCTTTGTGATATGACCAAAATGCACCGTGTGGGAGTCCACTTCGGCTAAATTCTTCCCACGAAATATCGTTCCAACTTTAGCAATCGCATCTTTCCCTGATACACGAATTACTGCGATCCCACCTTCACCCACCGGTGTAGCGATGGCAGCAATTGGATCCGACTGATATAAATTGTCTTTATTCATACTCAAAAGATATGAAATAAGCATGTAAGATTATGATTCCACTCTTTGAACAAAAGAACTGCTTCTCAACCCATTCAGCACAAATCATTTATAAAATCCAAATCAGGCAGAAACCAAAAACCGAACTCACCGTATAGAAGCCAGTTGTGTCATACCTAATTGAAAAATTTATATGAAAAACAGATACCTCCTTTCAATCTTTACAATTTTACTTTTATCAGCCTGTGGTGGTGAAAAAGCCAATAATGGTGAAATTGCTGAATCAGACACTCTGATTTACATCCCGGTTGAAGCCGGCCGCGCTGAACAGGGTAGTGTATCAGCCTACTACTCAACAACTGCTACGCTCGAAGCAGAAGAAGAAGCTGAAGTCGTAGCCAAGACAAACGGAATCATTACTCGACTTTTTGTGGAGGAAGGTGATTTTGTCCGAGTCGGAACCCCATTACTTCAATTGGATGACACCCAGTATAAATTAGAAGTCAACCGTGCCGAAGCTAATCTTAACAGACTACAAAGTGATTTCGACCGAAATAAAGAAATGTTCGAACGCAATATGGTTAGCGCCGAAGTTTTCGATCGTGTTAAGTACGAGTACGAGTCTCAAAAAGCTACGCTCGATATGGCAAAACTGAATGTTGAATATACAACTGTGCGCGCACCGATAAGTGGTGTTGTATCCGAACGAATGGTTCGAACCGGCAATATGGTTGTCCCAAACCAGAATGTGTTCCGCGTTACAACTATGAATCCACTCAAAGCCATCCTCCACCTGCCTGAGCATGAACTCCAGAAAATTAAAGTCGGACAAAAAGTGATGATGGATATCGATGCGATACCAAACACCACATTTGAAGGATCCGTCGAACGAATTAGTCCGGTAGTGGACCGATCAACCGGAACTTTCCGCGTTGTTGTTCTACTCCGCGATCAGGCCAATCGTATCAAACCAGGTATGTTTGCACGTGTCCGTGTGGTTTATGATGTTCGTGATCAAACCATGGTGGTTCCAAAACTTGCTATTATCAATGATGGCGGACGCAACTCAGTTTTTGTTGTTAACGACAGTCTTGTCAAGCGAAAAAATGTCACCGTTGGATACACAAACGGGACTAAAGTCGAAATTCTAAATGGACTCGATATCGGTGATGTCGTCGTAACCGTAGGACATAACAGCCTTCGTGACAGCACACGTGTTGAAATCATCAACATCCTCTAATCTGAACTAATCCAGGAATCAACTGATGCGATTAATCGAAGTCTCCATCCGTCGGAAGGTAACTATTCTAATGTTCACGATCGGGATTCTCCTGTTCGGGATGGTTTCATTAAGCCGTCTAAAGATCAATTTGTTACCCGACCTCAGTTACCCAACACTCACCATCCGCACCGATTATCCAGGTGCCGCACCAGTTGAAATCGAAAATCTGGTTAGTAAACCCGTTGAAGAAGTTCTCGGCGTTGTTAAAAACGTAACCCGGGTTCGAAGTACGTCAAGTTCGGGTCAATCTGATGTTACCCTCGAGTTCGCCTGGGGAACTAACATGGATTACGCAAGTATGGATGTGCGGGAAAAACTGGATGCACTTCAGCTCCCACTTGAAGTCACCCGTCCCGTAATTTTACGATACGATCCGACACTTGATCCAATCATGCGATTTGCTCTTTACGCAGATGAAGGCGCTGAATTACAAGGAATTCAAGATTCAAATGTTCAACTGACCAATGTTAGCGACAATGCTGCTGAAAATGATGTGATTGAAACACTCAAACAAATCCGTCGTTTCGGCGATGAACAAGTTAAAAAAGATCTCGAGTCCGCGGGTGGAGTTGCTTCAGTTAAAATCAGTGGTGGACTCGAAGAAGAAATTCAGGTAATGGTCGACCAGCTTCGGTTGTCGCGGTTGAATATCCCCGTCGAAACCCTGATTAATGTGCTTAGAAGTGAAAATATTAACCTTTCCGGCGGACGACTCGAAGAAGGCACCCAGCAATATCTGGTTCGTACACTCAACCAATTTCAGGATATTTCAGAAATTCGTGACTTAGTTATTTCTAGTCGAGATGGGCGTCCCGTTTATGTTCGGGATGTTGCAGATGTAGTTGAGGGTTATAAAGAACGAGAAGCTATTACCCGACTCAATGGACGCGAAGCGGTTGAAGTAGCGGTATACAAGGAAGGTGATGCAAACACGGTTGCTGTAGCTGAAGCCGTAGAACAAAAATTAGCACGACTTCGCGAAACGTTACCCCCCGGAGTAAAACTCGAAAAAGTGTACGATCAGTCCACTTTTATCGCTCAGGCAGTGAATGAAGTGCGTAATGCAGGTATAATTGGTGGGATTTTGGCCATAATTATCCTTTTTATCTTCCTGCGTGACCTGAAATCCACACTTATTATTGGTGTTTCGATCCCGGTTTCAATTATTGCCACATTTAACTTGATGTATGGGTATGATATTACCCTGAATATAATGTCATTGGGTGGAATTGCTTTGGGAATCGGACTTCTGGTTGACAACTCGATTGTAGTTTTAGAGAACATATCCAGACACCGGGCTCTCGGTAAATCGGTGTTGCAAGCCGCCTCTGATGGTGCTTCTGAAGTTGGGATGGCGGTCGTAGCATCTACACTAACAACTGTAGCCGTGTTTTTCCCGTTGGTCTTTGTGGAAGGCGTTGCGGGTCAGTTATTTCGTGATCAAGCCCTTACAGTGACTTTTTCGTTGCTCGTATCATTGGTTGTTGCCATCACATTGATTCCAATGTTATCATCTCTACACAAAAAGAATGAAGCGGTTATTATTCCGAATCTGCGTGAGCCAAAAACAAGATTTGGTCGATGGATGCGCGCTATAAGACTATTTATTTTCATTACAGTACCTAGTTTTCTTGCACGTGTTTTCAAATTGGTATTCGGATTCCTTGGCCGTGGAATCATGTTCATTTTGAATCCTTTCTTGAATCTGTTCGAGAAATCGTACATGAATATTGAAAATCGTTACCCCTCTGTGATTAGTTGGGCACTTCGAAATCAGGTTGCAGTTCTCGCAACTGCGATCTTGATTTTTGCTGGTAGCTTATTCATGGTCCCAAGACTTGGTGTTGAATTGATTCCATCAATGTCGCAAGGTGAATATAATGTTGAATTTATGATGCCGCCGGGTACACCACTTGAACGAACCGATGAAATTATCCGTCAGGTTCAAAATGCTTCGTCATCGTCAGATCGAATCAACATGAGTTTTGCCGTAGCTGGATCCGGGAATCGAATGGATGCAAATCCGGATGCCGGTGGCGAAAACTGGGGTGAAATGAATGTTACACTCAACCCGGGATCCACAACCGAAGATGAAGAATTATCGATGGAAACATTGAGATCTGAATTGGGTACTTATCCCGGATTGCAGTATAAATTTGAACGTCCTGCGTTATTTACTTTCTCAACTCCGGTCGAAATCGAAATCACCGGATTCGATTTGGATGATCTGAAAACAGCCGCTGAACGAGTATCTGGTAATCTGCGTAAGTCAGATCGTTTTACAGATGTGAAGTCCAGCATGGAACAGGGACATCCCGAAATTCAGATCGTTTTTGATCGTGAAAAGTTGTCCGCTTTGGGACTTCAACTTGGTACCGTAGCTGATGGTGTAGTAAGTAAAATCCGTGGTGACGTTGCTACCCGATACTCCTGGAGAGATCGAAAAATTGATGTTTTGGTTCGTGCACGTGACGCGGATCGATCCTCTGCCGATGATATTCGCAATCTGATTGTGAATCCGGGAAGCGATAAACCAATTCCATTGGATGCGGTCGCCCGAATCGAAGTGACCGAAGGTCCATCTGAAATTCGCAGAATAGCCCAACAACGAGTCGCCATTGTAAGTGCGAATCTGAATTATGGGGACTTGGGAACCGCGGTTGAGGAAATTGAATCCGGATTGCAATCAACATTATTACCATCCGGTGTACTGGTCACAACAGCCGGACAAAGCAAAGAGATGGATGTTGCCTTTGAATCTCTCATTTTTGCCTTATTGCTGGCAGTGTTTTTAGTTTATTTGGTCATGGCATCACAATTTGAGTCACTTATCCACC
>DLXM01000275.1 GCA_003448835.1 Bacteroidota bacterium
TTTCGGAAGCAGTCACAGAGCTCACAGTTCCGTTGCCGGAATAACAGATTTTGTTCAACCAGCTGCTGCAGGATTTCTTTTGGAAAAAGAAATTCGATATCTAAGCGAGAGTGTAAATAATCCCAAACGACCATTTGTAGCTGTACTTGGTGGAGCGAAAGTTTCCGATAAAATTCCTGTTATCGAAAACTTACTCAATAAGGTGGATACAATCATCGTAGGAGGTGGGATGACTTATACCTTTTATAAAGCGATGGGATTACCTATTGGTAAATCAATACTGGAAGAAGATCGCGTTGAATTGGCTGGTGAATTAATTCAAAGAGCAAAAGAATTGAATGTAAATCTGATGCTACCGGTTGATTCTGTGGTTTCACAGGAATTCAATAATGATGCTCCATTTAAAACTGTCGGTAAAGATGGTATAGAAGATGGATGGATGGCTTTGGATATTGGTCCCAAAACAGTTCAGCAATATTCCGACACGATAAAAAATGCCGGAACTGTAATCTGGAACGGTCCGATGGGTGTTTTTGAAATGTCTAATTTTTCAAACGGCACATTTTCTGTGGCCAAATCTCTGGCTGATGCTACCCAAAAAGGAACAATTTCAATAATTGGTGGTGGAGATTCTGCTGCAGCTATTAAAAAAGCCGGGCTTGATAAAGACGTAACGCACGTTTCTACCGGTGGTGGTGCAAGCCTTGAATATCTTGAAGGTAATGAGTTACCCGGAATAAGCTGTCTGACTGAAAAATAGATGTTTCTGACATTCATTTATTGGATGCTAAATTTTTTCAGAAACACATGCATATAAAATAGAAAGCCTCCCGATTTGTAATCAGGAGGCTTTAATTTTGATATAAACGGAGTAATAAAAACTAAATGATTTCTATTAATTCAATATCAAAGGTGAGCGCTTGTCCGGCTAAAGGATGATTTGCATCCAGTTTTACTAAATCATCGTTAACTTCCCGAATAGTTACATTTAAAGGCGCACCATTTGGTTGCTGCATTTGTAAAACCATTCCAACTTCTGGGGAAATATCCGGTGGGATTTGTGAACGATTGATATCTACAACCATATCCTCACGAACTTCACCATAAGCTTCTTCAGATGGAATCCTGACTTTAGTTGAATCGCCGACTTTCATGCCTTCTACAGCATTTTCAAAACCTGGAATCAACTGTCCTTGTCCCATTGTGAATTCTAGTGGTTCCCGGTCTCTGGAGCTGTCAAATACAACACCATCATCAGTTGTTCCCGTGTAATGAACCCTAACTGTATTAGTTTTTGTAACTTGTGACAAAATAATATCCTATTTGTGAAAAATTAATTGAGCACTAAATATAAGGGTATCCAACCTTAATGTCAGGCTAAAACAGCATTTCAAAAATTGGTTACTCTTTCCAGTATGGTACTGAGAATAAAACAAGGACGGTGAAGAGCTCTAATCTTCCAATCAGCATCAATAGTGATAAAATCCATTTCCCAATAGCTGGCATAGATGCGAAATTGTCCGTTGGTCCAAAACTGCCCATGGCCGGACCAATATTCCCCAGACTGGAGATACTTGCAGATAGTGCAGAAACCGGATCAATTCCAATTATTGATAATAATGCAGCACCAATCAGAAATAAAAGGGCATATAGCATAAAAAAGCTTAATATTTTACGAACCATTGGTGGTTCAATTATTCGATTGCCAACTCTGAGAGGTAGTACTGCCCGTGGATGCACACTCTGACGAATTTCTCTACTAACTGTTCTGAACAAAATCATATGTCTGAACATTTTAACACCACCACTTGTTGATCCTGCACATCCACCGGTAAAAAACAAAGCGAGAAGTATTATGAGTGCAAAGGAAGGCCAAATAGAATAATTATCAGTAACATATCCAGTTGTAGTGATGATTGAAATGGCTTGAAATGCGCCATATCTTATTGAATCAGATACAGAATAATCACTCGTCCACCAAAGTGTAACTGATATGAAAATCACTGTTATGATTGTTATTAAAGTATAAAACCGGGTTTCTCGATTGTTGATGTAATTATTGAATTCACCTCGCATTAATCTAAAGTGCATCGCAAAACTAATACCGGCTAAATACATAAAGACGATTATAACCCAGTCGATGTATGCAGAATCGAACCAACCAACACTTGCATCTTTTGTTGAGAATCCCCCTGTTGCCATTGTTGACATCGCATGATTTATTGCATCAAACCAATTCATTTTAGGATGGACCCAAAGTAGCAGAAAATGAATTAAAGTAAATATTAAATAAACTCCCCACAGATATTTAGCTGTCTGTTGTACTCTGGGTGTAATTTTGTCATTTTCAAGAACACTAGATTCTGAATGAAATAAATTGGTACTGCCTAAACTTAAAAATGGTAGAATTGCCACAGATAAAACGATGAACCCCATGCCACCCATCCAGTGTAACATCGATCTCCAAAATATGATACTTGCAGGTAGATCTTCGATTGCCAGATTAAATCTACCATCATGTGAAATGCCTCCGAATATGGTGGCACCAGTCGTTGTAAGGCCACTCATTGTTTCAAAAAAAGCATCTGTAAAATCATTGAGCGAACCGGATAGTAAAAACGGAGTGCTACCGAATAATGACAAAACGATCCAGGTGATCGATACAATAAAAAAAGCTTCTCTTGGACGAATATCGTCCGATGGTTTAAAAAAGAAATAAAGTAATCCGCCGATTAAAAAAGCGAATCCAGCGGAAATTAAATAAGCCCAAACTGTTGGTTCATTATAGGCCCAGGCAATCGGAATAGGTATGATTAATGCAAAACCCATGAAGAAAGTGAACGCACCTACAATTCCAAGAATCAATTTGAAATCAACTTTAGGACGTACACCCGGATTTCTTCGTTTACGAATCATCAGTTAAATTTATCGGTTACATCATCGATTACACTACTCTGACAAAACACAAGTACAGAATCTCCATCATTAATTACGGAAGTACCAATCCCAATACTTGCTTTACCTGATGAAATTATCCCTCCAATAACACAGCCAGCAGGAAGTTTTAATTTTGAAAGTGGTTTATTAATGAAAGGAGATGAGCTGCCTAATTTCATTTCCAGAACTTCAGCTTCAATTCCATTCAATGCCGCAGTATTCATTAAATTTTTACCCCGAACATGACGATGGATTTCGTTGGCAGCTGATAGTTTTTTGTTAACTGAAGAATCCAATCCAATTGTCTGACTCAGGGGGATGTAGTCGGATTTGGAAACCATTGCAATGACTTTTTTTACTTTCAAATGCTTGGCCATAAGACAAGAAATGATGTTTGATTCCTCATCGTCGGTAACAGCTATGAAAACATCAGTATCCATAATTCCCTCAGATGCCAGCAAACGAGGGTCAGTCGGATCACCATTTAAAACTAAGATTTTCCTATTATCGGATGCAATTTTATAACTGATATCATAATCGGGCTCAATTAGCTTGATATTCCAGTCAGGACGAGCTTCCAATAACAATTTCGCCACTTTTCGACCAATAACACTGCCACCGGCAATCATAATATTATGGATGTTTTGCTCGGATATGCCCGTTGATCGTATAATTTGTTTTATGTCATGATTTAACGCAATGGCAAAAATATGGTCATTACCGCGTAATTTGTCACTACCTTTTGGAATTATTGTAATACCGCCACGTAATATTGCTACAACTCGAAAATTGATATTTTCATTTTGTTGAGCGTACTCTTCGATAGTTAAGCCAATAATTGGTGAATCTTTATCTAATCGAATCCCAATAACCTGCATCTGTCCACCAGCTAAATCAACTACATCCGATGCGGCAGATCGTTTTACCAGTTGAACAATTTCAAAAGCAACACTTAGTTCCGGATTAATAACTACATCAATTCCCATATCTGAAGGGACAATTGGGGATCCGGGTATCAAAAATTCTTCATTTCTGATTCGCGCAATTACCTTACGGGCCCCAAGTCGTTTACTCATTAGCGATGCCATCATATTGACTTCATCAATATTCGTTGCCGCAACTACTAAATCAGCATTTTTGACACCGGCTTTAATTAAATCAACAGCAGAGGTACCACTACCTTCGATAGCTAATATATCGCTATTATCGGTCGAATGGGCTAAAGCAACCCGATCGGTGTCCAAGACAACTACATCATGTTTTTCACGCGATAGCATTGTTGAAAGATCAACACCAACATCACCTGAACCAATAATTACAATTTTCACTTTTGAATACGTATTTTGAGTTGATTCACAATTTCGTGTCTTTTAGCGACAAATAAAAAGAGTAAAATTTAACTCCATGAAATTCATTAGTTCACAAGTTGCCTATTTCTTTCAGAATCGAAGAGCAAAAACAAATATTGCCCGATTAGTACGGTTTATATTGGTCTTGGTTGGACTTATCATTTTGTACAGTGTGATATTTCATTATATCATGGAATTGGAGGGAAGGGACTATTCCTGGATTTCAGGTTTTTATTGGACGCTAACGGTGATGTCTACATTGGGATTTGGAGACATTACATTTAATTCCGACTTGGGAAGGATGTTCTCGCTTATTGTACTTCTTTCCGGAATTGTGTTTTTGTTGGTCATGTTGCCATTCACGTTCATACAATTTTTTTATGCTCCGTGGTTAGAGGCTCAAAATAGAAGCAGAGCACCAAGAGAACTTCCATCTACAACTAAAAACCACGTTATAATTACCAATTTTGATCCGGTAACTAAAGCATTAATAGAAAAACTGACTTCGTACAATTACAACTATGTACTCATTATAGCAGATTTGCAAAATGCATTGAACTATAGTGATATGGATTATAACGTCATGGTTGGAGAATTGGACGATCCAAATACCTACAGGAAAGCGCGAATCGAAAATGCTGCATTATTGGTTGCAACCGGAAGTGACATGTTAAACACTAACATCACATTTACTGCAAACGAAATCAGTGATAAAATTAAAGTAGCATCGATAGCGAATTCACCAGACTCTGTTGATATTTTGAAACTTGCAGGAAGTGAACATGTATTGCAACTTGGTGTGATGATGGGACAATCACTTGCACGCCGAACAATCGGGGGGAATGCAAGAGTTCATGTTATAGGGCGATTTGACCAATTGGTCATTGGTGAAGCTCCTGCAACTGGCACTCCTCTCGTAGGTAAAACACTTGCAGAAAGTAAGTTAAGAGAAGCTGTTGGAGTAAATGTAGTAGGACTCTGGGAACGTGGGAAATTTATTTCTGCGCGTCCCGACACGCTTATAAATGTAAACTCGGTATTAGTTTTAGCTGGATCTGTTGATCAACTTCGAAACTATGACGACTTCTTCGGTATTTACAACATAAAAGATGGTCCGGTTATCATTATTGGTGCTGGAAGAGTTGGACGAGCGACAGCTAAATCATTAAATGATCGTAAAATGGATTTTGTAGTAGTTGAGAAAGATCCGGTTCGCGCTAAAAGATGTGGCAATTATGTAGTTGGAGATGCAGCTGATAGAGAGATTTTGTATGAAGCAGGGATGGAAACAGCCCATACAGTAATTATCACCACTCATGATGACGATACCAATATATACCTGACATTATATTGTAGAAAACTTCGACCCGATCTAAAAATCATAGCCAGATCCACTCTTGATCGAAATGTGAGTACACTTCACAGAGCGGGGGCCGATTTTGTAATGTCCTATGCATCGATGGGGTCAAATGCGATTTTTAACATTCTACAACGTGATGAAGTACTTATGATTGCAGAAGGATTGAATGTATTCCGGATGGATGTTCCTACAAAACTGATTGGAAAAACCATCAAGGAAACTGATATACGACGAATCACTGGGTGTAGTATCATAGCAATTAATCAAGGTGATGGACTATTGATCAATCCAGACCCTATGGTAACTATGAATACTAATTCAGAAATAATATTGATAGGATCACAAGAATCAGAGAAATTATTTGTGGATTATATTAATGAATAGTTTTTAAAACCATTTTTACCGCTGTTGACAACTTAAAAAAATAATCTTAGTTAGATTCTGTAGTGAATCAATATCCTATAATTAAAAATAATATGAAACGTATAGTAATTCTCTCCTTACTACAATTCTTTTTGGTGATCAGTACAGTATTTGCTCAATCCAGAGCTATGACACTGGAAGATGTAATGCAATTTAAATCACTATCATCTCAACAAATTTCATCTGATGGTAAATGGGTCGTTGCATCAGCATGGCCGGACAGGGGAGATGGATATGTGTTGGTTCAGCAAGTTGAGGGGCGGAAATCATATACAATCGAATTAGCAAAAAATCCGATTATTTCATCAAATGGTAACTGGGTTGCTATGCAATCAACACATCCATTTAAAGATTTACTGGAAGCCGAAACAAAGAAAGAAACATTACATAATGGGATGATTCTTTTGAATACGGATGCAGGTGATACCTTGGCGAAAAAAGAAATCAAGGAATTTAGTTTTAGTAATGATTCTAAATGGCTGGCTGTATTGCATCATGAAAAATTAGTAACTGACAGTCTGGCATCTAATAAATCAAAATCCGGCGAAAAGGGATCAGATTTAGAGATGCTAAATCTGGGGAACTTGTACAGCACTCTATTAAGTGATGTGAAGGAATACTCAATTGATAGTACATCCACGTATTTAGTGTTTTCCCGTTTTGAAGTTGCTGATTCATCAAATACACTTAATTACATCGACCTCAATGATTCAAAACAAGAATCAGTTCGAATCATTGCTGATAGCTTATCAGAGTTTTCTAATATTACGTGGGATCTGCATAACAACCGACTCGCATTTATTCAAACTTCAAAATCAGATGATGATGTAAACACAAAATCAAATCTGTTAATTTGGGATTTCAAGTCAAGTTCATTGTCAACCGTGTTAAACGATGAACAAATGACTAAATATCAGGTGCCTATCAGAAATGATATTGCTTTTAAAAACAAAGGCACGCATTTATTTTTTGGCGTTAAACCACAATCCGGTAAAAAAGAAACAGAAAAAGATTCAACAGATATAGACCCTTACGATTTTGAAGCAATTCTTAAAGATGTTGAATTGGATGTTTGGCATGGTGATGATCCCCGAATAAAAACCAATGAAAAAGTTGTTTGGCGTCAGCAACAGAATCAATCTCAATTGAGTGTATTTCATGTCGATGAAAATAGATGGGTATTGCTGGCTGATGAAACTCTGTCAAATGTCAGTATGCCGGATAATTCTAAAATTGCGTTGGCTTTAGATAATACTCCATACCTGCGTGCTTCAACATGGACCGGTGGTGGCTCGTTTGATGTTTATACTATCAATTTAGAAGATGGAAAGAAGACTTTACAACTCAAAAATAACACCTCAAATGTAGATGTTTCACCGAATGGCGAATTCCTGGTGTTTTACAACGACAAAAACTGGCATGTACAATCGGTAAATAGCCAAACCAACCGAAATTTAACCGAAAATATTGGGGTACCGTTTTCAGATGAGGATCATGACTCACCATCAGAACCAGGCGGATACGGTATAGCGGGCTGGTCTGAAGATGGTCAAAAAGTAATGATCAATGATAAATTTGATATTTGGTCATTCGATTTAATTTCTGGAAGTGCTACGAATCTGACGCTAAATGGACGAGACACGAAAAATCAATATCGCTTTCAATTTGAAGACAGAAATGATAGAATTCTATCAACAGGAGAAAATGTCTTAGTACATAGTTTTAATGACAACCATAAAGGAACTGGATTTTATGAGTTTACTTTTGGAAAAACCGGAGTAAAAAAAATGGTAGAAGGTGATGTGAGGTATCGTTTCATTGCAAAAGCCTCCAAAGCTGATGTAATACTCTATTCCCGAGAAGGTTATAATGAATTTCCTGATCTTTGGACCACCAGTACACAGTTTAAGAAACATTCTAAAAGTACGAACTTGAATAAGCAACTCGAGGATTTTGCCTGGGGTGAATCAAGTTTGGTTGAATGGTCCAGTATGGATGGACAACCTGTACAGGGTGTTCTTATTAAGCCTGGTAATTATGAACCTGGGAAAAAATACCCCATTATTGTTTATTTTTATGAATTATTCTCGCAAAGATTGAATGAATTTAATCCACAGTTAGTCAATCATCGTCCATCTTTCCCATTTTATGCCAGTAATGGTTACGCGATATTTTTACCGGACGTCCGTTACACTGAGGGACTTCCAGGCTATTCTGCGATCAAATATATCGTACCTGGTGTCCAAAAATTAATAGATATGGGAATTGCGGATCCGGAAGCTATTGGATTGCATGGACATTCCTGGAGTGGCTATCAGGCGGCACATATGATAACAATGACAGATATGTTTGCTGCGGTCGTTTCAGGTGCTCCGGTATCAAATATGACAAGTGCCTATAATGGAATAAGATGGGGTACGGGTCTTGCAAGGCAGTTTCAGTATGAAAAGACTCAAAGTCGTTTGGGGAAAACACTATGGGAAAGACCTGATTTATATATTGAAAATTCACCTGTATTCTACGCAGACAGGATCAATACACCAATATTGATACAATTTGGTGATGAAGATGATGCAGTGCCATGGTATCAAGGCATAGAACTTTATCTTGCATTACGCCGATTAGACAAAGATGTAATTTTCTTGCAGTATCATGGGGAACCACATCATCTCCAGAAGTATGCGAATAAACTTGATTATTCGATCAGGATGAAAGAATATTTTGATCATTATTTAAAGGGTTATACGGCACCGAAATGGATTTCTGAAGGCGTGCCTTATTCCGGGAATTAGCATAAATTGTAGATACATATTCAATCGTTACAAACATTAGTAAAATCTAATATTTGTCGAAAATTGTATAGAGTTTCTTAAGAATCTATTTTTTAACGTAAAAAGTGGCTCCAATTGGCTTTAAACAGCATTGTTAGAGTTTTTTAAGAGACTTGAAAATTAACAATTAAGATTCTCGTATTGCTTAAATTATAGTTGTAGAATAAATCGATCAAAATGTTTGTAACGTTTTTCCTCTGAAATACTCTTAATAGGCGTAACCCTAAAAGGAGGATGTCCCAATGATAGCAATGATCAGGCAGACTGCAAGAGGATTTCAACGACTACTGCAACTGACAATTACGAAAATGCTGATTCAGCCAATTGTATTTAACAAAAAAGCAAGTGAAAACGAGGTAACTTATACCTGGGTGCCGGATGATGCCGAATCATCAATGAGTCACAGGAAGACGACGGCTCCAAGTAGAATTAATTCCGAAGTTTACGCTCCACGTGCGCTACATGTTGAAGACAATGCCGAAATAAGATCCATCGTCAATTATTTTCTCAGAAAAAGTTGTGATGTGGAATTTGCTGAAAAAGGTGAATCGGCAATTGAATTGGTCAAAAACAGTCAGTTCGATATTATCATAATGGACATCAACCTCGGAGATGGGATCGACGGTATTGAAACCGCCAGACAAATTCGGGCACTTGATGGATATGAAAATGTACCTATAATTGCTATCACAGCGAATTTGTCGTCTGGTATAAGAGATAACTGTCTAAATGTTGGAATGGATGCGTTTTTACCAAAACCATTCCGAAGAGAAGATTTAGTTAATACGATTAACTATGTTATGGACAGACGAAACGAACTTTCATAAGTTTGTTTCAGGTTTATT
>DLXM01000190.1:0-7165 GCA_003448835.1 Bacteroidota bacterium
GAACCTCTGGATGATATTCCAACTGTAAATTACTTCGGTACACCTGCATAAATCCACGTAATTGTTGCAATTGAGCTCCCTCCGGGAAAACGCCTTCTTGAATTAATCGATCCAGTAATAAATTCAGTTGTTTATTCTCATTTTCGCAAGACTCAAAATCCTCCTGAGTTAAACCTAATTCAACACCATACTGATGGCCTGCAATATTGGCAACCTGAGTAAGCCATTTTGCCTGAGTCCAATCTAGTCCGGTAGGTTCAAACCAATGTGGAGCAGCCGAGTCTAATATAATGACATGGTCGACGTTGTCACCGGACTGCTCTAGTTGTCGGGCAATTTCGAAGGCTACCAGACCACCAAATGAGTGTCCAATAAGTCGGTATGGACCGTTTGGTGATACTTTTTTGATCGATTTTATGTAATGTTGAGACAGTGACTCAATACTCTCACAAACAGGAGTCACCCCATCCAGTCCGGGGGGCTGTAATCCATAAATTGTGAGTTCCGGATTCAATTCCCGGATTAAAGATTGCATATACAGGATGTTTCCTCCGGCTCCCGGTAGACAAAATACGGGTGGAAATTCACTGGAGCCTTTTTGCATCGGAACTAAAGCATCCCATATAGATTCAATATTGTTTTTACTCAACGCTTTTGCCAATTCTGCGATTGTGGGATGCTGAAAAATTGTCGCCAATGGCAGATGTCGGTCAAATTCGGTAGTGATTCGAGCCATCAATCGGACAGCAATTAACGAGTGTCCGCCAACATCGAAGAAATTATCGTTCACTGAAACAGTGCTCAATCCAAGCACATCCTGCCAGATTTTAACCAGCTTGAATTCGGTCACATTACGTGGTTTAACTAAATTTTGAGTTGATTTTACATCCACTTCAAGTTCATGTTTTGCGAGTTTATTCCGATCAAGTTTCCCATTTGGAGTCAGTGGAAATTCCGATAAGTTCACAAAATGTGACGGAACCATGTAATCAGGTAGCAGATTACGAAGATAATCAGCCAGTATTGAATTGGAGATCGTCGTGTTTTCGCCTTTATGGATGTAAAAAGCGACTAATCGGGCTTGAGGACCACTTCCCAACAACGCAACCGCGCCTTGTTTGACATCTGGATGTTGTTGCAAATGAAATTCAATCTCACCCAATTCAATACGATAACCTCTAAGTTTAATCTGTTGGTCAGCGCGGCCAATGTATTCAATAACACCATCGGATCGAAAACGAGCCAAATCACCTGTACGATACATTTTTGATTCGTGGTTGAAAGGATTATCAATAAACCGTTCAGCAGTTAGATCGGCGCGATTCAGATAACCATGAGCAACCCCATCTCCACCGATGTACAATTCACCCGGAATGCCAATTGGAACCGGCTGCAAATGATTGTCCAGAATAAATGTTGAGGTGTTATCTATAGGTTTGCCAATAGGCACAATGGAGTCGCCCGTTAAATTATCCACCTGAACCTGAAAAATTGTAGACCAGACCGTGGTTTCTGTTGGTCCGTACAAATTCCAAACTTTATGGCATCGTTTGAGTAATTCCGTACCCAATTGTCGAGGCATCGCCTCCCCACCGCACAAGCAAGTTAGTTGTGGCGAACTCTCCCAACCGGATTCAATCATGATTCGCCAGGTTGCCGGAGTTGCTTGCATAACCGAAATCTGAAGCCTGTTTATGACATTCAACAACGCATGCCCATCCTTCGCTTCGAGTTCGGTCGCGATATGAATAGTGGCACCGGAAATTAGCGGAACCCAAATCTCAAGTACTGCAATATCAAATGCGATGGTCGTGACAGCCAAAATACGATCTTTTTCCGTGATTCCGGGTGTTTTTTGCATGCTGAATAAAAAATTCAACAGCGATTTGTGCGAAATCATGACCCCTTTTGGTCGTCCGGTTGATCCTGATGTAAAGATAACATAAGCCAGATCGTCAGGCCGCATTTTTATCTCCGGTGCATGATTTGTAATGGATGCATCATGAATTGAAATGGAATTTTGGTTCGACAATGTCACATCAGGGAGAAATCCATTTTCGGCATGCAGGAGTGTATCGATGAGAATCTCTGTATCGCAATTTGGGATGGATGCACTTGAAGCGGAATTGGTGATTAGACCTTTTACATCGGCATCTTCAAAGATCATTTCGATTCTGTTTGCCGGATAAGATGGATCCAGTGGAATATATGTGCATCCGGCTTTGAGAATCGCCAGTAATGAAATGACCATCTCATTTGAACGCTCCAGTGCTACCGCAATAAACGATCCGGACTTGAGTCCGCGGGACAAGATGTAATGCGCCAGTTGGTTCGAACGATGATCCAATTCTTGATACGTGATGGAAGTTTCTCCGCAACGGAGTGCCGTTTTAGTTGGAAATTTCTCACTTTGTTGACGGATTAAATCCACGATTGAGGTTTCGTAATCGTGATCTGATTGTGTCGAATTCCAGTCCTTCGTGATTTGCCGAACTGATCGTTCGTTCAACAGTTGTAGTTCATGAATTGGCTTAGAACTATCTTCCGTTATTTGGTTGAGCGTATTCACAAAATGATCACCAAGCTGTTTAATCCGCCACTCTGCAAAAATATCGGTGCTGTACTCAGCATAACAGGTGAGAGCATCCGATTCTTCAGCGAAAAGTAAGGTCAGATCGTACTTTGCAATTTCATTTTTGTGTTCGGCCAGTTGGACATCCAGATCACCGATTTTAGGAAGCTCCATTTTTGCGGTCTGCATGGTCAGCATCACCTGAAATAGAGGTGAATAACCCATGTTGCGCTCCGGTTGGATTTCCTCCACTAATTGCTCGAAGGAGACATCCTGATGATCATATGCTTCTAATGCGATTTTTCGAACACGTTTCAGGAGGTCATCAAAACTTTGATTGTCATCTATTGTCAATTTCATCACCATCGTATTTACAAAAAATCCAATGAGGGACTCAAAATTGGACTGTTTTCGATTCGCAACCGGTGAACCGATGGGGATAACTGCTTGATTCGTATATCGATTCAAAATGACTCCAAAAACTGACATCAGCACCATATATGGAGTTGTTTTTGAAGTGTTCGCGAGGTTTTTCAAACGTTGAAATAATCCGGAATCGATCGTAAATGAATGGGTTCGACCTTTGTATGATTTAATTGCCGGGCGAGGGAAATCTGTTGGAATCTCCAGTAATGACGGGATGTCGTTTAGTTGGGATTTCCAGTAGGATAACTGGCGATCAATCTCTCCGGAATCGGAAAGTTGTTGCTGCCATGCTGTGTAATCGTGATATTGTACTGGAAGGGGATCAAAATTCACATCCGAATAAATCTGGTTGAAATTGATCAGATTTTTTGTTCCGGGATTGTTGGATGTATCATTAATCGAAATGTAATTGGCGTAAAATTGCTCAAGCTCCTTACCGACAATCCCGACAGACCATCCATCTGACACAATGTGATGCATATTGATTAGCAAAAGATGTCTCGTAGTTTCAACCTTTACTAAGGCGGATCGAAACAAGGGTCCGTGTTCAAGGTCGAATGAAGCATTACTGAAATCATTGAGCCAGTTATTCACCACCTCTGATTTTTGCTCCGCTTCGATTAACGAAAGATCAATGATTGAGGTAGGAGGAACAGAATCAGCGATCGTGCAAAATGGTTCACCATTCGCGGTTCCGAACCGGCTTCGAAGCACCTCGTGACGTTGGGTGATCGTGTAGATAGATTTAATTATTGCCGGAACATCCAGATTTCCATTATGCCACATTGCGACCGGCATGTTGTAGGTATTGCCGGCTCCCTCTAACTGATCAAAAAACCAAAGCCGCTGTTGTGCGTGTGAAAGTGAGATTCGATTTGAATCCTTGGTTTCAGACACGCCTATAGAAGAGGTTCGAGAATCTGTTGGATTGATAGTAACGGAACTGCGATCACCAGTTTTGGTGTCCAAATTTGAAATCAGCGAAATGGAGGCGTCTTTTGAACCGGCTGCAAGTGAAATTTGGTCATTTTTAGTGCTTTTTGAGCCGTTTTTGCTTGAAAATTGATCATTTTGAGCGGATTTATGACCGTCAGTGGCAAAATAACCTAGTTTTTGAGCCATTTCACGGGTACCATCCCCAAGTACCTCTTCGTTGAATCGTTCTTTCCATCGAGTTGCGGTGTTGGAATCGATGCCACTATGGGTATGAAATTTTACATCCCCCAACATGGTTGATTCCTCGTGAATCCCATCCGTCATGCGACGTTTTTTCTCATTTGCCTCGTAAATTGCCAGCATATCGGACTCAAATTCCAGTCCGATGAAATCACACAATCGTTTCATTTGGACATCTGCAGACCCGGTCATATCCTCGAATGATATCTGCATCTGTCGGTCAGTAGGGATTGTTTCCAGGAAATCTGAGATATTTTGATGACTGTGCAACCAGATTAATTCTGCAAGTTGCTGGGTGCTGAAATTATGTGGATACCGGAAAAAAATCTGATCCAGTTTTGCTTCCACAAATGAATTAACCATACCTAGTGGGTGCCTGTGCAAATGTATAAACAACGGATTTTCAAACGTTGCCTCAATCCGCTCCAGAATTGATTTATCCAATACATAGGAAGGCGATTTATCGACCAGAATCCGATCTCCGACCCATTCTTGTAGCTCTGCATAAAAATCTTTCACACTCAGATTAGCATTTTCACGTTTTTCCATGAAAATTTTGGCTTGATCGGCATCAAAATTGTGAAGTTCCATCACCGCGCGGAGGGTACCTTCAAGCCAAAAAGCATCGCGTCCGCTGCAGATTTCTTTTCGTTCGCCCAACGTATTAAACGGCATAAGCTCGAGTTCCGGGGGAGCAAATAATCGGGAATGTCCACCCAGCAGGACTCGCAACAACGTAGTACCGGATCGGGGGGGAGCCGGCACAAAAATGCCTCGCGGATTCGGTTTCTTATTTATGAAATTTGAGTATGGTGGCAGTGGAGTGATTACACTACGTAGCGTTTCGAGATCAGTGGGATCAATTTTGAGATCTTGTTCTGATGTTAGTGCCTGTTCGCCTTCAAACATTCGAATCGCTTCGGGATAATGCGATCGCATATATGTAATCAGTTCTGAAATCGTTGGCGATTCAAAAACAGCAACAACATAAAAAATGCTCCCGATTTTTTGCTGCATTCGGTTGGCAAAAATCGCGCCCTTGATAGAGTCTCCACCGAGTTCAAAAAAGTTATCTGTTAACCCGATTTTATCAATATGCAGGATGTCGGACCAGATTTTAGCAATTTCTATTTCCAGGGATGTTGACGGTGCGACAAACTCTTTTTCGGAAAGACGTTGATCACGATCCGGATCAGGTAATGCCTTTTTATCAATTTTTCCGTTGGTAGTTAATGGCATTTTTTCGAGCACAACGATGGCATTTGGGACCATGTACTCGGGTAGTATTTTTTTGAGATGCTCGCGTAATTCAGACAACTGAGATTGCGGATCTATTTCGTGATGAAAAACTACGTATCCAACCAGTTCATTGCCGGAATCGGTCTGTCGAATATTCACCACGGCAGCGCTCACCCCGCTGAACCCTGACATCTGGCTCTCAATTTCGCCCAGTTCAATTCGAAATCCACGAATTTTAACCTGATGGTCGATTCTACCCAGATATTGCAGTGTGCCGTTTGTTCGCCTCCGGGCTAAATCCCCACTATGATATAATCGTTCCTCGGAAAGATTATCATGAAGCCTTTTGGAAGCAAAACGCTGAGCATTCAGCTCCGGACGATTCAGATATCCTTTGGCCACACCTGCTCCCCCAACCAGAATCTCACCAGGGACACCAAGCGGAACCAATTGACCAAATTCATCACAAAGATCGATGGTCAGATCCGGCAACGGATTCCCGATCACGCTTACCCGCTGATCAATATCATGTCGGGAAATCCTGTGATAGGTCACATGAACCGTAGTTTCAGTGATCCCATACATGTTTATGAGTTGAGGTTGGTCAAGTCCGTGGCGATTGCTCCATCCCTCCAGATTTTTAAGATCGAGTGCTTCGCCCCCAAAAACCACCCATTTCAGCGCAGTTTTTCGACCGCCCTCACGACGATCGATCTCCATCAACTGTTGAAATGCAGATGGAGTTTGATTCAAAACGGTCACATTTTCGCGCTGAATCAAATCGAAAAATGCGTCCGGTGATCGGCTAATCCAGTATGGAACCACAACCAGTTTTCCACCATAAAGCAAAGCCCCGAAAATCTCCCACACTGAAAAGTCGAACGCGTACGAATGAAACATAGTCCAAACGTCGGAGTCGTTGAATCCAAATAAGGAGTCACTACCTTTGAAAAGCCTGACAACATTTGCATGCGTGACTTCCACGCCTTTTGGACGACCCGTCGATCCGGATGTGTAGATGATGTAGGCAACGTCATCTGGAGAGGTGTTTTTTGAGCCGAAACTTGTTGATTCCTCTGCCTCTGATGTTCTATAACCCATTAAATTAGCCTCACCATCAACTTTTGCGTCGCTAGTTAGCTCATTGTAGGATGTAATTTTAGGTGCAAAATCAGAAATATTGCTATTCTTGGCAGGTTTTTTGGCTTCGGTCTTGAGATTTTGACCTGAATTCGACGAATTTCTCGATTTCTCTGTCCCCAGTTCCAGAATTTGATGCGATCCGTGAGGAACCTGGCTCACAGTTTCCGAATCAGTCACAACCACCTTCACGGCAGAATCATCAATCATGTACTCGATTCGGTCCGACGGATACGCCGGATCCAGCGGAACATACGTCGCACCAAGTTTTAAAATAGCATAAATCGTAGCGATGAGATCAGCCGAGCGTCCCATAAAAATCCCAACCCGATCCGATCGTTGAACGCCAAGTTCATACAATTGGGATGCGATTTCACCCGATTTCTTCTCAAAATCGCGATAATTCCACCGTACCCCCTCAAACACAACAGCAGTATGATCAGCGTATTTCAGCACTTGATCATGGATGATTTCAGCCAGCGTTTGTTCAACCGGAAACACATCACCCGCCCCGCGATATTCTAGCAACTTCTGACGCTCATCGGTACCCATCATATTCAATTGATGCACATGTTTACCCGGATTCGAAACGGCATCCGAAAGCAGATTCAC
>DLXM01000190.1:7231-10275 GCA_003448835.1 Bacteroidota bacterium
ACCAGATCAAACGGCGCCTTACTGTTTTCCGGTTCAATCGGAGTGATGGTCAAATCACCGGAATCCAGTTTCCCAACTGGCGCATTTTGTAATGCAAATAACACCTGAAACAGGGGAGTGTGATTCAACGAACGATCAATATTTAATGCCTGCAACAACTCGTCAAACGGAACTTCTCCATACTCGAACGCTTTTAATGTTCGCTTTTTGAGCCGATTCAGGACTTCAGAAAACGTCGGACTCTCGGTCAGGTCCACGCGCAGCGGAATCGTATTCAAAAACAATCCAATAATCGGATCGCAATCGGAATGGGCGCGCACCGACATCGGCGATCCCACGACCAGGTCATCCTGACGACTATAACGTCCCAAAAGCACGCCGAAAATCGACAAAAGCACCATAAATGGGGTTGCGCCATGTTCGTTGGCACATTTTCGCACTTTTTGAGCCAGTTCCCTGTCGATCATGAAAGCATGGGTGCGCCCGTTGAATGTTTGCAAACGCGGACGCGGTCGATCAGTAGGCAGATCTAAAATAGTTGGTGCACCGCTGAGATCTTTTTTCCAGTGATGGAGATATCGATGAAGTAACGTTTTATTAAGCCGTTTACGCTCCCAATTGGCAAAATCTCCATATTGAATGGGGATTTGATCTAAATCCGGCGTTCTTTTCTTGAGTGCAGCTTCGTAGTACTGCGAAAATTCGGCTACCAGGATTCCAAGTGACCAACCATCTGCGATGATATGGTGCAATGTGAGAATCATAACATGACGTAAATCCGACAGTTTTACGAGTCCAAGACGCAGTAACGGACCTCCTTTTTGCAGATCAAATGGGTGTTCACCCTCATCCAAAATAATTTTTCCGAGCTCGGATTCGTAATTCTTGAGTCCGGAAAGCGCAAGACCAGATAGATCGTAGTGAACGATGGGGACAATCCCACCTTGTCCGGGCCACTGTCGGGGTTCATCGCCTTCGATTGTGAACTTGTTTGATAGGCCGGGATGGCGCTCAATCAACGCATTTAACGCGGCTTGCAATGCATCCAGATGCAGAGGACCGTCCACCGTCATGGCAATCGGAAGCATGTTATAAATCGGGGAGTTTCCGCCGGCCAGTTGATCCAAAAACCAAAATCGTTGCTGAGCAAAAGTAAGTGGGTAACCTTGCGAACCATCAGTTGTCGGGATGGATTCGTTTAGCTGATTTTCAGCGGATTCGAGATGCTCCAGCAGACGGATTAATTCAGGTTTATGAGTCTTCAAACGGTCGATCAATGCGTCATTCATCACTCCTTTTGGGGCGCTAAAACGCAAATTTCCGCTGTCCAGATATAGTTTTACATCCAGTTGGCGGAGATCATCCGCTAAATCAAGAACCTCAATACTGAAAACATCCGTTCGACTCATATTTACTATCTATTTCAATAGAAATCTAATTTCTGGTTTTATTGAATACATGCAGGACGCCATCCTTTGTTTAATACTAAATTTTGACGGTCCGCTTGAGTTACTATTTTTCGTTAAATAAATCCTTCATCCCTGTCGTCAGAATCCGTGGATCCCTTCTTCGAATTGTCGATATTTTTGGCAATTTCGGCGATAGTTGGGTGTTCAAACATGGCAGAAAGCGCCAGTTCAGCCTGAAATGTTTTGCGGATCATGGCTACAAGCTGAGTCAGTAACAGTGAGTTTCCACCCAGTTCAAAAAAGCTGTCATGCACACCGATTCCATCCATACCAAGTAACTTGCCCCAAAGCCGTACCAATTGTTTTTCTGTTTCGGATGTCGGAGCAGTATAATTTCCAAGGTGGATAGGCCGCTGATGGCTTGGAGCCTCATCTGTTTCAGGGGCTGCCGGTTGTTTTTCTACCCATTGTGAAATTCTGTTTTGAAGATTTCCGCTTGAAATCACGATTCGATCCAGATCATGGGTGCGAATTATCCGCGAAAAAATGTCAATGCCTTCTTGAGGAGTCATGCCCAGTTCGAGGGCTGATGAAGTGGCGGAATCTCCTGGAACCACGTCGTGATCGAACATCCAACCTTCCCAGTTTACCGAAATCCACTTGCCGGGCTGAGATAAATTCAATTTTTCGACAAGAGCATCGGCATATAAATTGGTAGCAGCATAAGCCGAAAACCCGAGTCCGCCGAGGATGGGTGATAAGGATGAACACACCATGCAAAAATCGAAGGATTTGTCCTTCATGAGGAATCCGAGCACTTCGGTTCCATCTACTTTTGAAGGAAATTGATCCCGGTTTGCTTGTTTTCCATCGGGTGTTCGGGCGTCATTTAACGTTACAAACGAACTTTGTCCTACAATTCCGGCTGCATGGATGATTCCGTCGATTCGATCATATTGATGTTCAAGCTCATCAATGATTCGTTTCATTGTGAGTTCATCACTTACGTCAGCACTGATTATTTGAACTGAGCATCCGTTGGATTCGATCTGTTGAATGCTTTGAATTTGACGTTTTTGTCGGTCGGCGGCGGAGTTTTTTAAAAGAGATGGCCATTCCTGGCGTTCAGGAAATTTACTTCGACTCAATAATGCAAAATGGACTTTAGATTCGCTGGAAATGTGTGTTGCTAGTGTAAGGCCGATGTCTCCGAGTCCACCGGTAATCAAATAAAGTCCGTTTTCTTTGATTTTAGATGGATTTTGATTTGAAACATTATCCGCAATTTCAGAATTATAAAAATTCACATTTTGTGAACTTTTGTTTTTGTTTTCTGGGTTAGTCGGGATCACAGTGGAGGTGTTCGAGGATTCGGGTGTTACATTCGAGCGTTTTGTTTGGCCTAACTTAATCGGTTCGAAATATTGACTCCAGCGTTGAGCGCCACGAAGTACTACACTTGGAGACTGATTTTCTGCGGTAATTTCGGTGATTAATGTGGAAATTCGCACTTTTTTATCAATATCGATGGCTCGTGTACTGATGTTCGGATACTCCTGAGCCATGACACGAAGTGGTCCTAATGCAGTAGATTTTGCGGGATTTAGCTCATTTATCTGGTCAAATGCCATGATT
>DLXM01000182.1 GCA_003448835.1 Bacteroidota bacterium
GGAGGTCTTCTCAATAACAATGAAACTTCACGATAAGCAACCGCTTGTTTTGACAAATCATCATAAATAATGAGTGCATGACGGCCTGTATCACGGAAAAATTCACCAATTGCGGCACCGGAATATGCAGATATATAACGCAATGGAGCTGGAGCTGATGCAGGAGCCGATACGATTACTGTGTAATCTTTGGCACCATATTTCTCTAGGGTTTGATTAACCTGAGCAATGGTTGAACCTTTTTGTCCAATCGCGACATAGATACAGAAAACACCTTTTCCATCTCCATTTTCATGGGTGTGTTTTTGGTTGATAATGGTATCTATTGCAATTGTGGTTTTACCGGTTTGACGGTCACCAATAATAAGTTCACGCTGACCACGTCCAATTGGTATCAATGAGTCAATCGCTTTAATACCGGTTTGAAGTGGCTCACTCACAGGCTCACGATAGATAACTCCGGGTGCTTTACGCTCCAGAGGAAGACGAATTGTTTCTCCTGTAATTGGTCCATTTCCATCAAGTGGATTTCCCAACGGATCGATAACCCGGCCTAAAAGTCCATCTCCGACCGGAATTGATGCAATATCTTTGGTTCTACGAACAGTATGACCTTCTTCAATTGATCTGGATGATCCGAAGAGTACTACCCCAACGTTATCATCTTCTAGGTTTAATACCATCCCTTTGATCGGATTTCCATCAGAATCTTTTGATTCCGGGAATTCTACAAGCTCACCGGCTTGTACTTTAGATAAGCCGTAAACTCTGGCAATACCATCACCGATTTCAAGTACAGTACCTACATCGTAGGTATCGGCTTCGTTATCGAAACCTGAAAGTTGTTTACGCAGAATTGCTGATACTTCGTCTGGTCTAACTTGACTCATTTCTTTACGTAATTTATATGAATTTTTGTTCGATTAAACAGCGTTGACGTGGAGTAATCCGGTAAGCTGTTCTAATTTATTTCTAACTGAACCGTCAATCACGGTGTCTCCGTATTTGATCGCAAGACCTCCAATGAGGTTTTTGTCTACCTGAACAGTATGTTTTATAGTTTTTCCTGTTGAGGTAGATATCGCTTTTACAATTTGGTCTAACTGTGTTTTATCCAGATCAAACGCAGTCATGATTTTGATTTCAAGAATACCCGCATGGACATTATATAATTTTTCAAACGAAGTCGATATTCGTTTAAGTAGTCCAAATCTTTGTTTCTCTGCGAGAATATCTACGAGTCGGATTGTAGTTTCACTTACTGAACCCGTAATTAGCTCTGTTAAAATCGCTTTTTTCTTAGAATCGTTCACAATAGGTGAATTCAACACTTTATCCAGCTTGGGTTCCGATTCCATTGCCGATTTAATAAACAGCATATCAGACAGGATCCGATCAAGCTGCTTGGACTCAACCCCAACCTGAAGTAATCCTTTTGCGTATCGTTTTGCTGCTGTAGTTGATGACATTTAATTAGTTTTTAGAAAGATCGTTGATAAAGTTATCTACCAATTTATTGTTCTTCTTGGCATCCAATTCGGCATCGATAATCATACGAGCGGATTTGATAGCGAGATCTGCTACTTCATTTCTTAATTCCTGAAGAGCTCTTCTTTTTTCCGCTTCAATGGTAGCACGTGCTTGTTCTAACAATTTAGCTGCTTCGTCTTTTGCTTTTTCAATTTTATCAGCCCGGATAGCTTCTGCTTCTGATGCAGCTTCTGTACGGATTCTTTGAGCGACTAATTCAGCTTCTTTGAGTGCTTTTTCGTTGTCCTTAGAGATTTCTTCAGCTTTTTTTAATGCTCTTTCAGCTGCTTCGATTGAATCTTTAATAGACTCTTCGCGAGTTTGCAATGCACTTAAAATTGGTTTCCATGCCAATTTCGCAAAAACGGTGATGAACAAAATAAATGTGATAAAAATCCAGACGAACAAGCCCGGATCAACATCTAGAAGGCCACCTTTAAGTAAAATGAGACTCATAGTAAAACTAGTGAATAATAAAATTGAAGTATGCCGGTATAAACCGACATACTTTGTTACACAACTGTACTATTATTTAATAGCAAGGATAAAACATACTACCTGTCCAAAGAGAGCAACACCCTCAATAAAGGCAGCAGAGATAAGCATAGATGTTCTGATCTCGCTTGTAGCTTCTGGCTGACGTGCAGTAGCTTCCATAGCGCCTTTACCGATGATACCGATACCGACACCTGCTCCGATTGCTGTGATACCTGCGCCGAGACCGGCTGCTAAATATGCCATTTCCATTATATTAACTCCAATAATTAGATGTATGATAGATTAAATCATGATTGCGCGATTGGCCTTATGCCGTGTGCACATGTTCATGTTCGTGATCGTGATGATGTTCGTGTTCTTCTACTGCCATTCCGATAAATAGAGCAGACAACATCGTGAAGATATATGCCTGAAGAAATGCTACTACCGTCTTGATTAGATAGATGAACAATGCGAACAATACCCATATCCATGATGTCCCATAGGCAACAGCGTCGCCAAAAAGTCCTGAGAAAATGAATATGAGCCCGATGATACTGTAAATCAAAACTTTTCCTGATGCCATGTTTGCGAATAACCTGATGGTCAGTGAAAAAGGTTTTGTGAATAATCCGATGATTTCAACCGGTGTCAAAATGACCCGAATCCACGCCGGAACACCCGGGAACCAGAAAACGTGTCTCCAATGGTCTTTTGAACCATTAAGTTGAGTAAGTAAAAATGTGGTTAGAGCCAGTGCAGCAGTTACAGTGACATCCGCAGTCGATGAAACTCCCCAGGGTACTAATCCAAACATGTTCATAATCAAAATCATGAAAAATGCTGTAATCAAATAGGGAGTAAACTTTTTGTATTTCTTTGGACCAATGTTCGCCAGTGCAATTTCGTCGCGCACAAATACAATGAAAACTTCCATCATATTTTGAAACGCACCTTTGGGTTCTGTGTCACGGCCTATACCTGCAGAATAACGACGGGCCAGTGGTATCGCCAAAGCGAGTAGAATAAATCCGGCAAACCAAAAATACAGCAGGTGTGAACTCAGTGATAAATCAATTTTAAGAGGAGTGCCGTCTGCACGGGCTAAATCATAAGTCACAGGATATGCTTCTGAAGGAAGCCCGGCTGTTTCGTAATAAGTGTCTACGTACTTACCGCTTTCAAGAGCATTTGAACTGCTCATGTACATTGATACACCATCTTCATCCCAGAAAATACGTGGTAATTCAATCTTTCCTACTGGTTTGAAGTCCAGGTAATAATGATTGGATAGTTTATCAAGGACATCAACTTGTTTTGAGTTTTCTTCAGCAGAAGCAGCCAAAACAGATGTAAAACTAATTACGAGTAATAGTATCGTCAGATACAAAGATTTTGTCGGAGTCATTAACTCTTTTCGTGTCTTTGGGTAGATTTTTTATGGATAAAAATAATTTCCAGTACAGATTTGCAAAGATACGAAATAAATAGACTAAGTATAAAAGATATTTGCGGAAAATTAGTGATTAACAGGATGAAAACAATGGCTCCAAGCAGTCCAACCAGTCTAAAAAACATACTTCCGTATACATAGGACACAAATTCTTCAGTAGGTGCGTGTAGGTACTTATTCTGAAAATAAAATCCGACTATTGAACTGGTTGATGTCAGTGCCAGTGATGCAACGACTGATAATGCATATTCTACCGGCATCATCACATAAAATGGAAGGGCTATTGAAATAAGAAGCACAAGATCAATAATGAGAACATCCCGTATGTATTTTTTAAAACCGGGGTCAATCAAGATTTTCTCTTTTTTTACGCTCTTCACGTTCGTTTTTTGAATTTTCGTTTGCCATGTATGCAATTTTAAATATGATTGCGAAGATGCTTACAATACCAAAAATTGCACCAGCTATGGTTAACCAGGGTGTTAATTCAAATTTGCGGTCCAGCCATACTCCCAATAATAAAGGCATAACCATTGATGCAGCTATTTGAATACCTAATCCAAGGTATTCCGATTGTGTAATATTAGGTCTTTTGCCTAACAATATGGTCTATTTAGATGTTTTCGACTGGGCAATTTGCCGGATATTGAACTCACTTATATTTTGATATTTCTGTTTTGGTTCGGCGCTCATGGTACAACTACCCTCAAAGGTCGCTCCTTCTTCCACATTCAATACTTTGGTACGGATATTTCCTGAAATTCTGGATGCCTGTCTCAATGATAATCTGTTCGCGATAATTAATTCGCCAGTTATAACACCAGATACATCCGCATCCTGTGCAATTAAATCACCTTCAATTACTGCTGATGTTGTCAAAATGCATTTCCCTTTAACATCAACTGTGCCAACTACTCTACCCGAGATTCTGATACCGTGTCCGGAACTAATATTACCATTAACTGTCGTGCCTTCGCTTATCAGGTTTAATGATGGAACGATCTTGGCGTCAGAAGATTTGATTAGATCATTATTATTTTTTTTTGAAAACATTAAATTTTTAATCAGTTAAAAAGTTTTTAGGGTCAATTGGAAGTCCATTCTGCCAAAGTTCAAAGTGTAAATGCGGACCCGAACTTGTCAATCCTGTGTTCGAGACCGTTGATAAAATATCACCTTTCTTGACAAACTCGCCGGGATTACGATTTGGAGAAGATGTATGTTTATAAATACTAACGTAACCTGATAAATGTTGTATTACAATAACATTTCCATAATCCAGCGTCCAGTCTGTACTCACTACCACTCCATCAGCTATACTGCGAATCAACTCCCCTTGTGTTGCCGCTATATCTATTCCGAAATGTCCGTTCGATGGCTGATAGTTTTGTGAAAGGATTCCTTTAGTCGGGATCGGAGCCGGGAATATCGGTTTTGATAATTCAGCTCCTCCAAAACTAATATCCGGATTACTTAGAAATGAAAATGCATTCTCATTATTAATCTGATTCGTGCTGGTAAGTGTAATCTCGGAAGTGTTTGTAAAATTTCTGATGGTACCGACATTAAAAACTGTGTCGGCTCGACTACGAATAATCTCTCTGAGTCCTGCCATTTGTTGATCTCTTACATTGAGTGAGTCCTGGAGTGCAATAATTCGTTCACTCACTTTTATGACATCATTTCGAAGCAAATGATCTTCATAATTCAGGACGATCATACCAACTGGCGTAAATTTTAACACACCTATCAATGAAATAATCGTCAATGTAAAAATTAAGATTACAAGTCCGAATAGTTTTATTGGACGTAAACGAAAAGTAACAGGTTCATCAGGCGTTGCATCTTCCCACAAGATCAGCGTGATATCTTTTCTGCGATAACTAAATAAAGTATTTATGAATTTAAACATGCTTAGTTATGTGCAGATTATATTTTTTCGATTCGAAATCGTTTTAATTACCGGTTAGAGTAATTAGGAGCTTCTTTTGTAATGGTAACTGAGTGCGGATGACTTTCCCGAATACTGGAGGCACTTACCTGGACAAATTCGGCTTTTTGAAGTTGGGCAACGGTTTGAGTACCACAATATCCCATCGCTGCTCTGAGTCCACCGATCATTTGATATACAACTTCGCCTAAATTGCCTTTAAATGGAACCATACCTTCGATTCCCTCAGGTACCAGTTTTTTAATATCGTCTTCAACATCCTGAAAATA
>DLXM01000148.1 GCA_003448835.1 Bacteroidota bacterium
CGGGTGCTGCACTGTTCATAATTATGATGCTTTTGCCCCCGCTAACCGGATTATCTGATGCTGCCTGGATGACAGCTGCTGTGGCGGTGTTGATGGGCGTATGGTGGGTGAGTGAAGCCATTCCAATTCCAGCTACTGCATTACTGCCAATTGTGCTTTTCCCATTGTTGGGAGTTAGTTCAGTAGGGTCGGCAACGGCACCTTTTGCAAATCCGATAATCTATTTGTTCATGGGTGGATTTATCATTGCAATTGCCATGGAAAAATCGAATCTGCATAAGCGCATTGCTTTAAATGTTATTCGAATAGTAGGAACGAAACCCCATGCAATTATCGCTGGATTTATGCTCTCCTCAGCTTTCATTTCAATGTGGGTTAGTAATACTGCAACCGCATTAATGATGTTACCAATTGCACTTTCTGTTGTTCATTTAGTCGAAGATAAAGCAGACATTGAAACGAAGACTTTACGGTTTAACTTTTCTCTTTGTCTGGTTTTGTGTATTGCTTATGGATGTAATATTGGGGGGATCGGTACATTGATTGGCACGCCTCCAAATGCCTTGATGGCTGCCTATATGCTGGATAATTATAATGTAAATATTGGGTTTGCCACATGGATGATGATTGGAATTCCACTTGTTGTAGTTTCACTCCCATTGGTTTATTTGTTGTTAACGCGGGTATTATTTCCAATTAAACTAAAAGAAATTCCCGGTGGTAAAGAGCTCATAGAAAGTGAATTAGCAAGAGCAGGAAGGATGTCGAAATCAGAAAAAATTGTACTTAGCGTTTTTCTTTTCACTGCTACTATGTGGATTGCACCGGCACTGTTACGTGAGTTTGTTCCAGCTTTAAGAGATTATATTCCGGTGATTTCAGATACAGTTGTAGCCATTATGGGGGCAATGTTGTTGTTTTTGATTCCAATAAATTTCAAAAGGGGAGAGTTCACACTCGGCTGGGAAGATACACAGAAGCTACCCTGGGATATTTTGGTACTTTTTGGGGGAGGCTTGAGTCTTGCTGCAGCAATTAGTTCCACTGGACTTGCAGAATGGATGGGGGATGCGATGAGAGGACTCGACGGATGGTCCGCGTTTTCGCTTATGGTCGCTTCACTCACATTAATTATATTCCTAACAGAAATCACATCTAATACTGCTACTGCAGCTGCTTTTATGCCAATTTTAGCTTCAATTGCTATCGCGTTTAATATGGACCCACTGATTTTAGTGGTACCGGCTGCAATCGGTGCCAGCTGTGCGTTTATGCTCCCGGTTGCTACACCTCCAAATGCAATTGTTTATGGTAGTGGATATGTATCATTACCCCAAATGGCCAAAGCCGGATTTTGGGTGAACATTTTGATGATTATGATGATAACAATTGTGATGTATCTGTTACTGGGTGCAGTGTTTAATTTAACATTATAATCAGCCTATAATCGACATTTCGGTATTCATTTACAGCGAAAAAATACGTATTTTGCGGACTTATACGTTTAAAAATTATTGTTATTTATCGCTGTAATATCCCTGAATGAAGAACATCCGAAACTTTTGCATTATCGCTCATATTGACCATGGTAAATCAACCCTGGCCGACCGACTTCTTGAACGTACCGGTACTATTACCGAACGTGAGATGCAAGACCAGGTATTGGATGACATGGACTTAGAACGGGAACGTGGTATCACAATTAAATCTCATGCCATACGCATGGATTACAATTCCCGTTCCGGAGATAAATACTCATTAAATCTTATTGATACACCGGGTCACGTCGATTTTGCATATGAAGTTTCGCGTGCGTTAAAAGCCTGCGAAGGTGCAATTCTGGTAGTGGATGCATCCCAGGGTGTTGAAGCTCAAACGATTTCAAATCTTTACCAGGCTATTGATCAGGGACTTGAAATTATTCCGGTGCTGAACAAAATTGATCTTCCCGGTGCAAATGTGGAAGAAGTCGCACAACAGGTTATAGATCTTTTAGGCTGTAAACGCGAAGATATTCTTCCCGTATCCGGTAAGACAGGTATGGGTGTAGATGATTTGCTGGAGGCCGTTATTGAAAAGATTCCTGCTCCAACCGGTGATCCAACTAAGCCTCTAACCGCACTTATTTTTGACTCTGTTTTTAACTCATATCGCGGTTCAGTCGTGTATGTCCGCATAATGGATGGCACCCTCAAAAAGGGTGAAAAAATACGTTTTATGCAGACTGATAAGGTTTATAGTGCAGAAGAAATCGGATTTTTAAGTGTCAAAAATAGTCCGCAACCTACACTTTCAGCCGGACAGGTAGGTTACATAATTGGCAGTGTAAAAACACTCGAAGATACTAAAGTGGGCGATACCGTTACTACGGTTACCAATGGTGCACCTGAGCCAATTCCCGGTTATAAAGTTGTTAAGCCGATGGTTTTTAGTGGAATTTACCCAACAAATAGTGAAGATTTCGAGAGTTTGCGAACTGCATTAGAGAAATTACAACTCAACGATGCCGCTTTACAATACACTCCAGAGACCTCTGTTGCACTTGGATTTGGTTTCAGAACCGGGTTTTTAGGAATGTTGCACATGGAAATTGTGCAGGAAAGACTTGATCGTGAGTTTGATATGGATATCATTACTACTGTGCCTAACGTTGAGTACGAAGTAGTGAAGGTAGATGGCGAAAGAGTAGTTGTTGATAATCCAAGTGATATGCCTCCTGTTGGGCTTATCGATGAAATTTATGAGCCGTACATCAGAGCACAAATCATTACACCGGCAGAATATATCGGTGCCATCATGAAATTATGTCAGGAACGTCGCGGGATGTTCATCAACACCCAATATCTCGACACAAAACGTGTTGATATTACCTACGAAATCCCAATGGCCGAAGTGGTTTTCGATTTTTATGATAAGCTTAAAAGCAATACAAAGGGATATGCTTCGTTGGATTATGAGTTCATTGGAAGTCGTCCGGGCAAAATGGTCCGTCTCGATATTCTTTTAAACGGCGAACCGGTCGATGCTCTATCAAGTATTGTACATCGCGATAAAGCATACGATTGGGGTAAAAAACTTTGTGCCAAGTTGAAAGATTTAATTCCTCGTCAAATGTATGAAGTAATTATACAGGCAGCGATTGGAACAAAAATCATTTCACGCGATAGTATCCGTGCATTGAGAAAAGATGTACTTGCAAAATGTTATGGTGGTGACATCAGTCGTAAACGTAAACTTTTGGAAAAACAAAAAGAAGGTAAGAAACGCATGAAACAAGTCGGTTCTGTGGAAATTCCACAGGAAGCATTTCTTGCAGTACTTTCGATGGACTAACCTAAAAACGAATGAATATGAAATTTTTAATATCGATTATATCCATCTGTCTTACTGTTCTACTACACGTAGATATCCTGCAAGCTCAACAAGTTCCTTCAGCATTTGCCGCTCCTGTGATTAAAAAAGTTGAGAAAAATGAACGAGCTGCATTTCAGCGTCAATTCAGTGAAATGATTATGACCGGAGAAGGATTTCAGGGAAATACTGTAATTGACAACCTTCCGACAACCGAAATTCGAGCCCGACTTCAAAAAGTATATGGTGACCCAACCATGAGACTTGAAGATTTCATTGGTCAGTCAAATGTTCGTCCGGGTAACAGCATCCAGTTTGAGTATTGGTTCATTGTCAATGATTCCATCCCTATGATGGTATTAGATATTGATGGTCCTTTTACATTGGGAATGGTTTATGCCGGATCTAACAGATTCGTTGACATGATGCCTGAAATTAAACGTACTTTGTCACGTGCCTTGATGAACGTATCTTCAATGGGCGAATTTCAAGATGTATTTTATTCACCTGAACGCAACGAATGGTTCAATGTTGAGTATAAGAACGGTGTCTATAAAACGGACAAGATCAGTCGTCCGGCAAGATTCAATAATTTACGATTAAACTAATCTACTTTGGCAAGAACCGATAAATCGGACCGCAAGTCCCGTCGCAGCAAATCAACTTCAAACGTTGATACTAAACAAAAAGCAAAATCCTGGGCAAAGGAATGGTTTGATGCCTTGTTATGGGCTGCCGTCGCTGCTTTGATTATCCGCACATTCTTTTTTGAAGCGTATCGGATTCCAACTCCATCGATGGAACGAACGTTGATGACCGGCGATTTTTTGATCGTATCAAAAGTAAATGTTGGGGCTCGTACGCCAATGACTATCGGAATCCCATTCACCAGTATCCATATTAAAGGCTTAACGTTGCCTTGGGTACGTTTACCGGGTTGGTCGGATGTTGAACGAAATGATATTGTTGTTTTTAATTACCCGATCGATGATGTTGCAATCGCTCAAAAGACGAATTATATCAAACGAGCAGTTGCCATTCCGGGCGATACCCTTGAAATCCGAAATAAGATTCTCTATATAAATGGAGAACGTGCTGATTATAAAGAACATTTTGAGCAGCTCTACACAGTCAAAATGCGCGAGCGATTACGATTGAGCGAAGCAAAAGTCCGTGTTGCAGGGGGGGATATTTTAGGGGCAGAGACACCAACTTCGTATGTCGTTAATATGACTGCTGATGTGCGGGAAGTAATTAGTACCTGGCCGGAAATTGAATCCGTCGTACCACGAATTCGCCCTGAATCGTCTAATGAATATGCTCGGAATAATTTCACATTCCGTCGTGGTATGTCCGGAAATCCCGACTTTATCGAACCAATGGTTATTCCCGCAAAAGGAATGATTATGGAATTAACACCCGAAAACTGGCCAATATATCGTGATGTAGTGGTACGTTATGAAGAAAATGACGTAGTTGTGGGCGATTCTACCTTTACAATTAATGGTGTTGAGACCAGTACCTATCTCGTTCAAAAAGATTATTACTTTATGATGGGGGATAACCGGGATAATAGCGAAGACTCACGACACTGGGGATTTGTACCCGATGATCACGTAGTGGGTAAACCTTTTATCGTTTATTTCTCGTGGGATATGGAAAATAAAATGCCTCGATTTGGTCGTTTATTTTCATTCGTGGAGTAATCATTTAGCGATGGTTTTTCCTTGAGGCTGACCCTCACGAATCGCTAATTGTCCGCAACCTGCATCAATATCATCACCACGACTCCGTCGCACGGTCGCCCGTACATTATGTTTGGTTAAAGCCCGCATAAACTTGTTTAGCCGATCTTCGCGGGCTCGCTGCAGCTCAACACCCAGAACGTTATTATACATGATGATATTAACTTTACTGGGTAACCATTTAGATATGGTTGCCAGATTTTTTGCATCCTCATCACAATCATTAAATTCATCAAATAACAGATACTCAAAAGTCACCGACTTCGATGTTTTTGTATAGTAGTACTGCAACGCTTCTTTCAATGAAGCCAGATTCATTGAAGAATTTATAGGCATGATTTTATCTCGTTTTTCATCGGAGGGAGCGTGCAATGAAATTGCCAGATTAAATTGATGTTCGTCCTCCGCAATCTGTTTAATCTGTTTGGCAAGTCCTACTGTCGATACTGTTATGCGCTTCTGAGATAATTCAATTCCCAATTTGTCGGAGAGTATATCGGTGCTGTGAATGACAGATTGGTAATTGTGTAATGGTTCACCCATGCCCATATACACAACATTAGTGATTTTTTTACCATGTATTTCCAAACAATACGTATTGATTGTGGTAATCTGGTCTACGATTTCACCTGGAGTCAAATTTCTGAAAAATCCCATTTTCCCGGTCGCACAAAATGCACATCCGAATACACATCCAACCTGTGATGACACACAAACCGTTAATCGATCGGCAACTCCATCGGGGAAAAACTCCGGAATTAAGACGGCTTCAACCTGACGATTATCGAATAAATTGAATAGAAATTTTGTAGTTCCATCTTTAGAAACTTGTTTTTGTGCGAGAGAAATATTGCGGATGAAAGCTACACTGGCTAACCTTTCCCGGAGATCTTTCGACAAATTGGTCATTTCATCGAAGCTCTGAGCCCCTTTTTGATACAACCATTGGAAGATCTGTTTAGAACGGAATTTTTCAATACCCAGTTCATCACACAGTTGAACCAGTTGTGCTTTGGATAAACTCTTTAGATCGTACTTTTTATCTGATACCGTTTCTGTCGAGATCATGGTTTCTCTCATTTAGTTTCGCTACCTCGCCAATCCACTTTAGCGATCAACATCCATAAGCCGATTAAAACTAACGGAATACTCAGCAATTGTCCCATACTTAGAAATGACAACGTTTCGTCGAATCCAGGTTGTCGTTCTTTAGTATACTCAATAAAAAATCGTGCAAGAAAGATTCCCACCATAAATATACCGGTTAATGCTCCGGCTGGCGGTGAATTCTTGAATTTGCGATAGACAGCGACCAGTATCAGGAACAATACAAAATAACAACCTGCTTCATATAGCATGGATGGATGTCTGGGAACAAGGTCTTCGCTGGTAAAAATTACCGCCCAAGATACATCAGTTTCGCGACCCAGGATTTCAGAGTTGAAGAAATTTCCTATCCGAACAAACATTCCACCCAAAGCAAAGGGAAGAGCCATTCGATCTGTAACCCATATAAAACTAACTCCAGCATGCTTTTTCGTGTACATCCAGATTGACAATAGCACCCCAATGAATGCACCATGACTTGCCAACCCACCTTGCCAGAAGTATAATACTTCATGAAGATTTCGGATGTAGTAATCGAAATCATAAAACAGTACATGACCTAATCGGGCACCTAAAACGGTACCAAAGATCAGATACATAAATAGAGATTCTGCCAGATGTTGTGGTTTCCCGGCATGCTCAAATGTCTTGCCACCTATGTAATATCCCAGCAGAAATGAAATCGCAAATAACAATCCGTACCAACGAACTGCAATTGGACCGATTTGTGAAAATTTTGCAGCTTCAATTGGGATAGTAAGAAGTTGGCCAATCAAGATAGAACCAATAATGATTCCCCAAAAAATTGGAGTGCTGACTTCCTGAGTTTCGGCTTGTTTTTTTCTACGTTTTTTACCGGATTCGGGCTTTTGTCCTGATTCGAAGGCGTATTTCATGCCAAAATAATACAAAATACCTGCTAAAATCAGACCAATAATGCTGATGTCAAAGGGTAACTCGACAATGCCTAATGTGAATATCTCGGGACTTCCATCCCAAATGAAATACGAACTCATAATGTTTAGTTTAGTCTATTTTATACGTTGACCCATTTGGACCATCTTCGATTTTTATACCGGCT
>DLXM01000053.1 GCA_003448835.1 Bacteroidota bacterium
GTTAATTGAACCAATGGTAACAATGGATCAGGATTTATAAACGAAGTAAATCCATTTTCTAAACCGGACTCAAATTGTGACGAATTTGGTCCTTTGAATGTGACTGCTTCAAAGGTCATATCACGATAATCAAGGGTTGGGGCAGGTGCTGAAAACCCTGATTTTCGCCGCACGGCCATCCATGGTGGAGTGTACCATGGTTGTTCTGCGATCGCAAGTGGAGATGGATTATTTAACATTGAATCTGCTATTGGATTCACCCATGCAACAGATTCATTTTGAGAATTTCGTGCGAGTATATTTTGTGATTTGGCTACTTTGGCAACACCTTTTTGTGCAGGATTTAGAAAGAATTCACCTATGGGCCCGCCATAGGTCCAGGTACCGGGACGTACCTGATTTAAAGAACTTGCAGATTCTGATTGATTATTTATGTTTGTATCGAATGGATCCAGCAAGTCATAATTTTCTGTTTTTGCGACAGATATATCATTTTCAGCAAAATCATTAGCAGAGTTACTGCGGATATTAGAATCAGTTGCATTTTGAGCACTTGAAACAGCACTTTGATTGGATGACTCACGTCGAAGGTGTCCAACAATTTGTACATCTGACGCAAAATAACGAGAAATAACCCGATTCAGATCATCGGCAGTCACACTACTCCATAATCCAGGTAGTTTGTTTAACATTTCCCATCCGTAAATAGATTCCATCCCACCAATTGTTACTGCACTTCGCCCGATTTCATTCAAACTTCTGGCCAGGTTTAAAATCAATCTTGAGGCAGCAGCCTGAATTTCTGAATCTGATATTTTTCCGTTACGGATTTCATCTAAAACATCGTTGATTCCTTTTTCAATTGACTCAAGATCATTGTTTGACCGACCATCCACACGTATTTCAAAATGGGAGGGATATTTTGATGCCCATCCGCTGGCACCGACATCGGTTGCGATTTTACGATTGGTAATTAATTCTTGTGCGAGTCGACCGTTAGAGCCACTGAGTATTTCGCTCAGGAGTTCAAAGACGTGGGTATCGGGATGCCCGACTGCCGGCATAGAAACATTGATATTGACTGCTGGACCGGCACCTGTTTCAACGATTAGTCGTTTTTGTCCAACCGGTTGGGGTTCAACAGTTCGTAAACGGGGTGCGGGACGACCACGCTCCCAGCTGCCCCAGTATTTTTCAGCCATTTCAAATACTGATTCGGCTTTGATATCACCTACTACTACAATTACCGCATTTTGGGGTATGAAATATTTGTGAAATATTTCCCAGTGATCTTCTCTAGTTGCTTGTGTGAGGTCGCTAAACCAATGAGCCCAGCCATAAGGATGTGCATCATACGTTAACGAGCGCATGACGCGCGAAAACTTACCATCCGGACGGTTATCGGAGCGACGGATTTGATCGACTACCACTTCTTTTTCGGGCTCAAAATGACGAAAAACAGGGTGCTCGATCCGACTACGCTCGGTCCACATGAAAAGTTCAAGTTTATTTGCTGGGAGATCGATATCGAATTTCATCCAATCTCTACCTGTGGATGCAGTAGAGTTGGTACCACCGGCAGACTGGACGGCCCAATCATACCAGGTTGTATGTGCAAATGCATTCTGGATTTCGGTTGCCCGAACCAGCTCCAAACGCAATGAATCGAGTTTAGATACAGAGCATGAATTTTCTAGTTCTTCAAAGACTTCACGCTGGAGCAGACAATCCCAGTTCTTATTTTCTTCATCAATAACTTCACGAGCTAACGTTTCAACAAGCCGGGCAGTTGGATATTCTTCATTCCAGTTGCTGGTACCGGCAATATCCGAGCCCTTAAACAAAAAATGTTCAAGCATGTGTGTGAGTCCCACGGTACCGGGTCGTTCAGCGGCAACATCCACCTTATAAAACATACGTGTGCCGATTCGTCCGGCAGATGGTCGTTCCCAGACCAGGACCGTTACACCATTCTCCAGCACCTTTTTTTGAACATCTATGTGTAAAGTAGGTGTATTTGTATCAGGAACTGAGGTGTTTTGTTGCGAAAGTCTATTGAAAGCTTGTCCATCAATAGTTGCTACAAAAACGAACACTATTAAAAGGTTGAACGTAGTAAATGCGGATCGCAAAAGCGATTTTGGAATACTATAGTACATATTAGACGACACGTTTTTTATGGGTAAAAGATTAAAAACACTACAATTCGGATGAAAAACCACCAACAGGATTGGTTTCAAATCGCTCGCCGAAACCGGCAATCAATGGACGACCTTTGGCAATTGCAGCCTGGACATTAGCTAGTTTTAATGAATCAATATGATCTGCTTGTGATTCCCAGATTTCTGTAATCCAGATTGCATTTTCATCCGATGGATCAGTTGCTAAAACATAACTTTTGCATCCTGGCATTTCTCGAATGCCCTCATTAAGGATGCTAATTAATTCATCTCGTTTTCCTGGTGTTGTCAGCATTTTTCCGATGAGTCCGTACATGGTAATGAATTTTTAGATTAAAATTATTGGGATAAAATCACTTGCCAGTATCCAACATCGATCCAGCGACCCATTTTGCGACCTGTCTCACGAAATTGAGCAACTTTAATAAACCCCATTTTTTCATGAAGAGCAACACTGGCATCATTCGGGAGAGCAATTCCACCAATGGCAGTGTGATAATTGAGTGCTTTAAGTCTATTAATTAGTTCAGAATACAGTTGACTACCTATACCCCGACCGCGAGCTTTTTCATCCAGATAAACAGTGGTTTCGGCAGTAAATCGATAAGCACAGCGACCTTTCCATTTACTTGCGTAGGCATACCCCAAAATTGTGCTGTTATCTTCGAATACGATCCAGGGCAGGGAGTCGATTGTCTCTTTAATACGGTTTTGCATATCCATCGCCGTAATGACCTCTTCTTCAAATGTCACAACCGTATTGAGGATATAATAATTATATATTTGTGCGACGGCTTCAGCGTCATTTAGTGTGATGTCACGGATCATAATTGAAGGTGGACAAATTGATGTGTTTGTGGATGTTTTTATCAGTTTATGATGTTGAAAATTTGTGTTTTTGCTGGAATTATCTGTTTTTTGGATCAATTTTATCGGGTCCCGCGACTTCCCAAAGTTGAATCGGATTCCCCTCGGGATCGACCAAAAATGCGAATCTTCCGTTCGGATATACCTCCGGATCGAGTTCAACCTCAATTCCCTCTGCTTTTAATTGATTGATCATGGCATCGAGGTTCCGGACACGGAAATTAATGACCCACGACGTTCCAAATTTGCCCAAATATGAGTCGTTCGGACTAAATGCACTAATTTCTGTTGGTCCACCTTCCTGCCACCAAGACCGTTCATCATACGTTTTTGGGGTGGGGTTTATCCCCAGATGTTTGATATACCATTGAATGAGGTCTTTGGCATTTTCAGACCTAAAGAAGAATCCACCGATTCCGGTAATGTGTTCCATTTTTGGATGGTTGAGTATTCGAGATAATTACTCAAGCAAATTCGCGAAAAAAGCAGAAAAATCTTAATACGGTTTTGTGAAAAAACGAGGAAGAATTTTTTATTGCGGAATTAGGATTTAATAGGATAGAATCATACTTCCTGATCGTGCATATAACCCATCAGATTCGCTGGAATCTGATTAATTTTTTTCCAGTACTTTATGTAGCGGTATTTGGTTCAATTTTTAAGGACTCAAATTAAGTTTAGAAAGATGGTATCGTGAGTTGTAAATAAACCATTGAATATATAATTGAAATTTACTTACTTATATGTAAGTGTATATTTCAATACCCATATCCAGGGGGG
>DLXM01000319.1 GCA_003448835.1 Bacteroidota bacterium
CTAAGGATTGACCCTGATTTAAAACAACATTGATGCGGTTATTAATCTCCTCTTTTTTCCAAAATGGAAGTGTATCATGATAGGGAGTTCCGTCGGTAATTTCTTCAATTTTGTAATAGATGTTTTTGGAAGAATCTATTATCGCAAATGGAATTGTAATTTCACGCATCCCCAACTTTTTGTTAAAATAAGACCTCCAATGCTCTGGTGGCAAACTGTCACCGGGGAATTCAGGGTCTTTCCCTCCTTTATCACATAGCTCATCAAATTCTGCTGTGGACAAAAACTTCATATAATGTTTTTCGGAATCATTTGGGTCTGTATATAAAAATAAAGGGTCAACCTTTCGGTTTTGTAAAATAAAAAAAAAGGTATTACTATTCAAAAGTGAGTCGCTTTTGGTTCGATGAATTGCCAAATCAAAAAAAGAACTATCCCAAGGCTCATAATATGGTAATTGCGTAACTCCATCTATTCTATCCAATGGTCTTGTTCTGATGTATTCTGAGGGAATTGTCGTTTTGTTTGTTGCGGTGTCATTAGGAAATTCGTAAATGATGTGTGATGAATCATATTTTATATACTTCGTTAATGGGTTATCCTCATATCTTGGATCCCATCCTTGCCAACATCTTATTCCTTTGCTAATCGAACCGACAAGACGTAAATCCATCAATAACGAGTCATTAGCATTAATCCACGTGTGCATTTTGTACATTTCGGTCTTTGGACTTTTACGACCGTAGTATATACGATGGGGCTCGCAACCAAGATATTGAGCAGTTATATCCCGATTTATCGAATTATAATACCCAAGCAAATATGTGGAGTCTCTATACGGATCTGGATTAATTATCACTACAGTATCAATTGGTACATGTGTTAGATTTGTTGCAGAGTCTTTTCCCGGAATAAAGTCAAGTCCTCCCCATAAATCATCTTTGTAAATGATATCCTCATCACTTGCATTAATTCCCAGAGCTGTAGTATCAAATATAATACCATTAACTATGATATCATCACCGACTGGTTTATTTTGTTTTATATACCCTTTGGTTGGCGAAATGTGTCCGTCAAACCCTAAACCCTTGGCACCAAGCAGGATAGAACGCCACAAAATAAATCTGGTTTCTTCACCTGTAAAAACTCGACTGTTAGATTTTACTTTCGGAGCGTATAAAAACTTTTCATTCCATTGTAAAGCAGAAGTATCTTTTATTCTTACTTCCAATGTGTATTCGCCGAATAAGAATAAATTCTGAAACCAGTTTTTTCCGTTATAAAGCATATTTTTCATACCTTCATCGGTATAATACGGATATGTCTGACTTTCAGTTAGCCATTGCCAGGATTTGCCCTCATGTCCATAGGAGGTAGCGTAAAATAAATAGTCTAAACCTGAATGTGTGCCATACGATACAGAATCTAAATTATCCGCTCTCAATTTATGCCATCTATTAGTATCTTTTGGTGGAAACCAGGTTTCATAATCTGAATTAAGCGTATCTGCCAGTACGTTTTCAGGCCAGTATTTCATTGCAAATCCTGCTAAAAAACCTATACGCTTTAAAGAAATCGAATCAATTAATCCTTTTTTGTCTTTATATTCAGGTATATTACAGTTAATCCTAAAATGTGGTACTGCTGTTTCGCCTGACCTTGGTGCACCTGCCCAGCTATTTGGCGTTTCCGTCCTGTATAAATATCTCTCCTCGGCTGTGTTGCCTTCTGTTAAAGCCAAACCTCCAACTAATTTATTGAAATAACGCATTGCATCCCATAACTCGTAAGTCTCTGCTATTTCATCCCGTCCATAAAAGCGGAAAAGCTTATAGTTTTTTTCTTTTATGATATTTATTTTCTCTTGAATTTCATTTTGATAGATGACATCATACTCACCTTTCCACAACTTGTGACTCAATGGATTTCCAATGCGTATGTAGTTTAGCAGTATGTCGCAGGTTTTATGATAATACACATTTAGACCTATAGAGCGTATTTTAGTTACATCAGTTGAATCTTTCCAGTCTTTCCAAAAGACGGGGTTGTTTAAAATTGGATTCGTTGTTATAAAATCAAAGTTAATAGTAATATCATAACCAGTAACTGAGGTATCAGCCGAATTGGGAAGCATATTTCTGGTAATTATAAGACTGTCAGTAAGAGTGGAATCTGTGCCGAGTTCAAATCCGCGACTAACCTCGTAATTATTACTTCCTACTGAATAGGAATATTTCATTTCAGTTCGAATAGTATGGTTTGGCTTTGAACTGAATTTGATTTTTCCACTACTATCTGCTCCACTCATATTCAAATAATATGGTATTACAATAGATAATACGGGTGCATTATCTGATGTATCATTGGTTGAACTGAAGTTTGCTCTTCTTAAATTGACCGATACACGCCAAAATTTGCCGCTGATTAATGAATCTTGAATTTCTGTGGTGTCGTTATGTTTTTGATAAAAACAATTTGCTCTCCATGGATTAGCAAGAACTGGATTAGATATCTGAGAAAGTCGTGACAGTCGAAGTCTGTTATTCATTATCATCGGATTTGATATATTACGGTTTTTGAATCCCCAGATGTTTTTCTCTGTATCATTTGCTACAGGTGAAAAGCTATCGGGGTTAACAGTAAATGTAGGTTTGTATGTAAATGAACGAGATTCGTATTGTGGCAANNCCAACTTGGCTCATGTCCATGTGTAGCATTCATTTTTAATGCTTTTGTAAGACGTGGATGATTTCCCCACTGCCATGTCAGCAAAAATTTATTCTGTTTGTATTCAGGGTCAGCAATGCTGAACTGTTTTAAACTTGTGCCGGATGACTGCGGTATCAAGAAATAAAGAGATTCAGGCTCTGTATTTTGCGATTCTAAACAGCAGACAACTGATATAAAAAGAACGACTGTTATTATTAGCTTTTTCATTTTCCACCTCACTTGTTTACGATTATTTGAATTGATGAAATTGTGCTGTTAACTGTAATTCTTGCAAAGTAAGTACCTGACGAAGCTTTTGTGGTATTCCACTCATAGTTGTGATAGCCGGATTCAAGAAATCCTTCATAGATTGTAGCTATCATTCGAGAATTAATATCATATATCTGAATACTAATACTTGTTGGTATTAGCAGTTCAAATCTGATATTAGCAGTGCTGTTTGTAGGATTTGGATAAACAAGTGGCTC
>DLXM01000309.1 GCA_003448835.1 Bacteroidota bacterium
AATTCTTCTTCCTTCTCGGTGAATAACTGAATGGTTTTCGTTAACATTGGTCACTCCGTTTCCGAGTTGTTTCAATTCACTTGATATTATAACATTAAATCCATTATGGTCGAATCGGGAAAAATCGAAAGAATGTCTGGAGCCGGTCGCGGAGCAGTGCTTGCACGGCAACGTCGTGCGAAGCGTGCGACGCGGGCAGCGATTTGCGGCTCGGACAATCACATGCAGACAGAATTATAAATTATTATGAAAATAAGCTGATCATGGGTCTGATCAGAAAATTCTATCCGGTGATGATTTTCACCGCTGTTGCGGTTGGGCTTCTTCTTCGCTTCATGATGTGGGAGTTCGACAATAACGGCCTCAGCTATATTGCGGTTGTTTTTGGTTTTGGCGCGATTGGTGTTTTTCAGATGGCAGGATTTTACTTCAGTGAGAAGATCCGAGAATTGCCCCAACCTTGGACGTACTGGTGAAGTGGCACTCATGTGACTGTTCTCACCAACACCCTTTCATTTGAGGCCGGTCTTGGATGAAAAGCAGACTATCGGTTATACTCGTTTTAATCCATTGTAATTTATCGAAAATAGGTTAAATAGATTTAAAATCTGAATTTTCAGATCTGTTTAGATACAATTTTGCAGGGTTCCAGATACCCTTAATTTTTGTCTCTCTCATTCGTTTAGCTTCTTCGAAATGGATAAATCTGTATAATTTAGACCAGTTTATTCTGAAATCTTTTTCTTTTCCTTTTGCCAACTGCTCCATTGTAGGCTTTTTTGGCAAACCCGAAATCGATGGGCATTCTCCATGTTTCTTGATTATATCCTTCAATTCCTCAAGTTTTACTTCTTGACATCTTTCGATTATGGGGGTCTTCCCATATTTATCATCGGGATTTTTAAGAGCTCCACGACGTGTATATTTGGGATTTCCGTTTAAGAGCGAGCTAAATCCTTGAGTTGCATAGTCTGTGAGGAACAATCCGTGCCATTTTGATCTCGGCATAATTACTGGGAGGTGATTTGTGTGAGCAATATTTACTACGTCATTAACGAAGCTTGCCAATCGCGAAAGTCTCTCTGCTTTCCCCATTTCGTCATATCCATGCATTGTGATTGCGACCCCGGAAAAAATACCGCCGCTTAATCCTTCTTTTAATAAATTGAGTGCTGTGGTGGTGTCATTCCCTTTTCCAGATTCGAAAATATTCGAATCAACATAGAGATGGAAATATGGGAAGACTGGTTTATTTTCTGAAGACTTTGAGACCATTTCGCATGCTAATGAAGTTGCACGATTCACCATTTTTATTGTTGATAAGTATGTCCGGTTACTTGATTTGAGTAACGGTGGAACTGGCGGAATGATGGTTGAATTAGGCATTTTTTGAGCGTCTGATGCAATTCCGAATATATAAGGGAAATACCCTTCATCAATTTTTGGATCAAGCCATGCTTCCTCAACATGTGAAGTTCTACCTTCATATGCCTCGTCGACAAGATCAGAATCAGACAAGATTCCAGAGATTTGTCTTTCAACAAACGGTTGAAAGAATTTATCGACCATGTTTATTGCATTTTGGTACTCTTTCTTTTTGAGATAATTATTGAACTTCCGAGCATCAGTTCTATTTCCTTTTAAGGCATAAGAAACAAGATTTTTGGTCAGAGTAAATCTGAAAAATTCTGGGGGATCATAAAAAATCACAGGATGCAGTCGCAAAAAATCTGCTATTGGTCCAATGCCTTTGAAAACATCCCCTGTCTTAAAAAGCGGATGATCGATCAGATTTGTCCAACGATAGGCAGGGACCATAAAGGGATTGCCGATAGGTACCATACTCGAATACTTTAGTAAGACCTCGAGATCTTCTTCGCCTTTTACTTCAGGTATGAATGATGGGGCAGGAATTACGATATCCCCAATGAGGAAGCTCGTTGTCCTTTCATGTGGTTGATCAAGTATTAGAAATTGTTTTTGCTCCATACGATAAACCTCCATAATTTTCTTTTAATTCTTTCAAATTCTCTATAAATCGCTCCAATTGCTCAATGGGAATCATAATTGCACCTTCCGGTGTTTCGCCTTCAAGTACCGAATATCTCTTCTCAAGGATATGGAAAAAAATCGAGTCATTTTTTCCTTGAGCGATGGTACTTTCGATAATGGTATCTTTACAATCTAATCTCCGCTTTCCCAAGTGGTGGAGCGGCTTCCCATTATGATAGTATAAGGTAATCTTGTAATTCTTTTTTTGAGAATAAACCTCTCTGAGGCCAGACAATTTGTCGAGGTGTTTCTTAATTGCAATCCGATTTAAATTTGTTAATGCCACAATCTCTTCAATACTTAAACCGTCTTTCCCATAGTCTCGGATGGCGCGACGCACCTTTTCACGTGTTAGAGTTTCACGGATCTCAGGGCTTAGATGTTTCCAGTTATCCGAGTCAAAATCAAGATCAACATCGTCACTTAAGATAGGATTGTCGAGGTTTGCGAGGTCGCTTAACTTAATTGATGTTGCTCTATTGCTTTGCATCACACTCATCTCGAATAGATATTTGCATATGTTATATATATTTTTTTGCTAAAAAACAGAAAAAACCGAAGCAAATAAAACTTTAAGTCGCCAAAATTACGAGCTCAATTACACTTAATTCATCCATTGTATCACATTATGCGAGAGATGATAATAAAATGGGCTTGCTAACATTATCCTGTGTAACTCCAACAAGCACACAAAGCGGTGTAGCATCAGCCATTGTTGAAGTCTTGAGAGATTATAATCAAGAACTTCCAATAGGTTTTGTTGCAAGAATGTTAGGTCAGGATCCCACTGAAATAGATCCCTATCTTATTCAGTTAGAAAATAAACGGATAATTAAACGAAACGGGATTACGATTTCCTTAGTTACATCTAACACTAGATAGCGGATAAAAAATGGTGGATTCTTCTTTTATCCCCTACCTTTTTTTGACTTTTTTTATTGGTTATTCGATAAATTTACTCGAAGTTTGTACGTCGAAATATCCTAACACGTGTGGATTTTTAATTTTTAAATCCTGGAAGTTACACGTCTATTGCGTGATCTATGGTTTAATAAGTTCTGTAAGTCTGATGTGCATATGGATTTTATTACCGTTAAATCCATCATCGACACCGACACTTATTGAATCATTAATTCATGATCCTTTAATTCAAGCGATAGTTGTTGGAACCTCGGCAAAAGCAATTTTCCATATCAATATTTTTTCCGCTCGGATAGGATCAATGCATGTTCCCATCGGATTGGAGACATTATGTTGCCTTTTTGAGCCGTACTTATTACGGCAAGTTGAACTAGAGGAATATTGTTCGATAAGAACATATATTGAGGAAAAAAGTAGAGCTTTCAATGATGTGGGTGATGTAAAGGGTCTTATCCGAAAAAACATTCCCAATTCATCAGTTGAATCTGATAAAGATGTATTTTTAGTCGATCTAAAGAAAAGAAAAACTAAGGAAGATTCAATGGAATTGTATTTCAGAAAATTTGGAAAGAAAAATTTCGATAGATTATTTGATCATTAATTTTTCTTTCTAATCGGTTTGATGTAACTTTCTCGATAAAATTCCTACGCCAGACCGTCATTTTAAAACCACAGACGCTCGGTCATGTTCGTCTCC
>DLXM01000050.1 GCA_003448835.1 Bacteroidota bacterium
CCGTGATGTACTTCCTTATGAAGGCAAGGTTTTTGTAGACCAAACGGATATTTCCAAAATGCCAAGTAAACAGATCCCGTTTTTAAGACGAAAACTCGGAATCGTTTTTCAGGATTTTCAGCTGTTGCAGGACCGTAATGTATATGACAACGTAGCATTTGCACTTCAGGTAACAGGAAATACAAGAAAATTCATCAGACAACGAGCTATGGAAGTACTATCCATGGTTGGATTGAGCAATAAACGAAATCAAATGCCGGATGAGTTGTCTGGAGGCGAGCAACAACGCGTTGTAATAGCCCGTGCTTTAGCAAATGAGCCACGTATCATGTTAGCTGATGAACCGACCGGTAATCTGGATCCCGAGGTCTCACACAGCATTATGGACCTATTCAGAACAATCAATAATCGAGGAATGGCAATTCTAATGGTCACGCATAATTATGACCTGGTAAAAAAATACCCTCATCGTACAGTTCGTATAAATCATGGACAACTTCAGGAGGTCGTTAATGATGAATTTCGAACGAAAGTATAACATCCACTGTTTACACGGCGAATAAGTTTAATTAGGTAATGCTAACTTATGGATTCCATAACTCAGATCGTTTTAGGCGCTGCTGTTGGCGAACTTATAGCTGGTAAAAAAATTGGCTATAAAGCAGCTTTATGGGGTGCATTCGCAGGAACAATACCTGATTTGGATATCATTGCCGGGTTATGGCAAGACCCAATAACCTATCTTAGTTTTCATCGAGGTTTTTCTCATTCGATTTTTTTCGCGCCGATCATGGCTCCATTGTTAGCAATAATTGCCATATACATCCACAAAAAGGAACTTTTACCTTATCGGACCTGGATAAACTTATTTTTTTGGGCTCTATTAACTCACCCTTTGTTAGATCTTTTTACTGGATATGGTACCCAGCTATTAAATCCCATTTCTAATTATGGATTTGAAATAAATTCAATTTTCATCATTGATCCATTATATACCATTCCACTACTAATTTGTTTAATCGTAGGATTACGAAAGTCGAACACTGATATAAAAAGGACAATTTGGGTAAAACGTGGAATTTATATAAGCAGTTTGTACTTAATTCTGAGTCTTGGATTAAAATATTATGGACATACAATCATCAAAAACCAAGCTATAGATCAAGGTATTGTGATTCATAGAATGATGAGCATCCCGGGGCCATTCACATCTTTCCTTTGGAGAGGATTAATCGAAACTGAGGATGCCTTTTATCAAGCCTATTATTCGGTATTCGACGACCCGTCTAAAGAACTTATATTTTATAAAATCCCAAAATCTAATGTTGGATTAGAACTTTTCGAGTCTTCCAGAGCTTTAGAAACGTTAAAATGGTTCTCTAAAGGTTTTTATACCATAGAATCTGTTGAAAATTCAAACTTAGCTTATGCCGAAAATGTTTACTTCAATGACTTGAGATTTGGAACTTTGGGAGGATGGGATGGAAACTACAATCATCATGTATTCAAATTTGAGATATATAAAAATGAAATAGGTGAAATTAGTTTTCGTCAGGCGCCAATTACCACTTCCATAAATTCAAACGACTTTATTACACTTCTGAAAAAGAGTTTTTCTTTAGAAAAATAACTCATTTCTTTCTGATAATTGAAATACCGTCCCGCACAGTTAACATAACCGATTCTACTCTTTTATCAGAAAACACCAATTCATTAAATTCGTGTATGGCACTAGATTTTCTATCTTTTTTTGCATCAAGTACACCCCCATGCCAAAAAACATTATCAGCAATAATTATGCCACCTGATTTTAATTTTGAAAGTATTACTTCATAATAAGTTGCATAGTAGTCCTTGTCGGCATCTAAAAAAAATAAATCTAAATTATTGGGAAGTTCATTGATCTTTTCACGGGCGTTGCCCTCTAAAATATGAATTTTATTATATGATGCACTCTGACGAAGATTTGGAAGTGCGATATCAAGGTATTTTTTATTCATTTCGAGACAGTACAGTTTACCATGGTCAGGTAGTGATTCTGCCATCATCAATGTTGAGAATCCGGTAAATACCCCAATTTCAGCAATATTAACAGCATTCGAAATTTTAATAAGTAATGATAGTAACCCTGAAACTTGATTCCCACTAAGCATATCTGAATATCGTAGTTTAGTGGAGGTATCGAATTTAATTTGATTCAATATGGTTTTATTCGAATCTGAGAATTCTTCAGCGTACTTTTCGATTTCCGGATTAATCAGTGGTATCTTGTTCATAAATGAAACTTATTGAATTATCGCATGAAAAATAAGCACGCAGATGGATTTATCCCTGCAAACGAGAACAAATTTGTCATTTGGTTTTTCAAATGGTATACGTTTTTTTTATTAAAAAGCAGGTTCAAAAATGTTTTTTTCAGAACAAATTATAGTCCAAAAACAAAGGATTCCACTTTAATTCTTGCGAATCATCACTCATGGTGGGATGGACTTATACCTTTGATAATCAATGAGTTTGAGTTCAAACAAAATGCCAGAGCAGTTATGGAGGATATTCAAATAAAAAAATATCCGTTTTTTTCTCGAATTGGAGCTTTTTCTATCAACCGTCAAAACATGAAATCCGCTTTATATAGCTTAGATTATGGTGCTGAATGGCTAAAACATCCAAAAAACAGTTTATTTCTCTATCCAGAAGGGAAAATCACCTCAGCTATATCTCCGATACAGGTTGAAAATGGATTCTTGAAAGTGGTTCAACAGGTCCCCGATGCACACATTGTAATTCTGACGATATTTATTAGTACAGCACATCATAATAAACCAGATTTATATCTGGATATACATGGACCTGTTCAATTAAAAGACGTGCATGATAAAGCAGACTCCGTATTGTTTATCAATCAGCTCATGAATGAACGAAGATCTACAATCGCGAATGAAAGTTTAAATATTGCGGAAATTTACGGGTATCGTAAGCTGATCTGATTACCAGGTCCATTTATACAGAAAGGAAGATCTCTGCACCCAATGTGGTTTTTTAGCTTTATAACGATACCTCATCCGGACAAATGGCCAAAATATTCGTTTTCTTATTCGATCCGGTCTAATGTACTCTGATAGTCCGGTTGTTAACTGATTTTCATCTTCAACTTCGGATTTCAACTGGACAGCTGAGTTGAAACGCATGTAAAAAGGTCCACTGTCAAGTACTTCATCTTTATGGATAAGAATTGATCTGGATTTAAACTTGATATTAATCCTTCTGGCCGAAGACAAAAAGAATAAATTAGAACTAAAACCATCAATTTGAATATCCTCAGTAGTATCCAGGACTTTTTGACTATCGGGACCGATTAACCAGGCTTTAGATTTTAATCCATCTTTCTGTTGAATGACATAATAAATAAGTGTCATGTCTGTAAAATGAACCCTCCCCCAGTACCAGTCCTCGAATTGATGGGACATCGGTTCCTGACCGATATTTCTATCGTGATAACCCCTACCCTCGAATATAATTGGTTTTTCGTGTCGATTGATCTGAGAAATCGAAATTACACCTTTAATCGTTGCTCTCGGTTGAACCAAATTCCAGGTATGATTTGAGTTTGATTCGGCTTTATCTGTTAAGGGCAGGCTATTATTCGAAAGTGGAGAATTAAACCTTAGTATTCCAGAGAACTTTTCACCGGTTGCCAGGGTTTCTTCAAGACGCAGAGCATAAACAAGCTGTTCGTTCTCAACGAAACCCTCTAATGTGTTGTGACCAATACGAAGTGAAATTTTATCTCTGTTAAATTCAACTTCTGTCGGACTATATTCTGATAATGCATAAAAAACAGTTTTACCATTTTTATATACAGAGATACTTACAGCCGGATGTGAGTCCGCCTTAGAAGTGATAAAATCAGGATGTTTTTCATACGATTTTATATAATCGGGTGAAAAGGGACAACCTTCATAAAAAATAATAACAAACTGGTACTCCCCTTTTGTGTCTTCACCATCGAAGTACCACCACTCGTAACTTCCGGATTTGACTTTTTTAACAGGAATCTCAGATAAATAATTTGATTCAACATTCATGATGCAAATATACGTTGATTATCGATACCACAACACGTTAAATAGTTTTAATAGATTGAGTATCTTTTTATTAGAAACGCGTCCTTACAAATGATATTACATGATATATTTATTATTTATTGCTGCACTATACTTAACAATTACTTCAGTTATCTTATTACGTAATGCTGCAGATTTCACAGTAATAAGCGATGATAATCAATCTGATAATCATAAAAATCGAATTTCATTTTGCATTCCCGCTCGAAATGAAGAATCTTCTATAAGAAAATGTGTGGAGTCGGTGATTCAACAAAACTACCCGAATTTCGAAGTTTTAATCCTGGACGATCATTCAACAGATACAACTCTTCAGATACTTCGCGAGATTAAATCGAAGAATCCAAAATCAGAGATTAAAATCATATCTGGTGAACCAAAACCGGAGTCCTGGTTGGGTAAAAATTGGGCCTGTCATCAACTGGGTTTACAAGCGTCCGGTGAAATTATTGTTTTTATGGATGCTGATACATGGCTGGAATCTAACCTTGGAAATGCGATCAATGCCCAATTTAAGAATGCCAAAATCGATGCTCTGACAATATGGCCGGAACAAAAATTGGGAACATTCTGGGAAAAAGTGATAATCCCACAAATTTACTATGTCATTTTTACTTTGTTACCGGTCCGATATTCTCAGTTTGATCCGAAATGGATGCCAGAAAAATTTCGGCCAGTTTTCAGATCTTCTTTTGCTGCAGCATGTGGACAATTTATAGCATTTAAAAAAGGAACCTATCATACAATTGGTGGACATGCTTCCGTAAAAAATAACGTGGTCGAAGATGTTGAATTAGCACGACTTATACGTCGGAACAACTTGAAAATAAGGCTTTTCAGGGGTGCCCGGACCGTTTATTGTAGAATGTACACGAATCAAGATGAAATTTTAAAAGGATTCAGAAAAAACTTTTTAGCAGGATTTGGCAATAACATATTCTTATTTATTGCAGCTGGGATTCTTCATTTCATCGTGTTTTTGCTCCCTTTTTTTACACTGATTCTGGCTGTCTATTTGAATGAAATTACGATGATGATTCTGTCTGTTATTTTAATTATCTGGCCATGGTTAATCAGGCTATATATTGATAAAGTCAATAACTGGAGCCAAAATTATATATTTGCCCATCAACTTGGAGTTGCTTGGTTTCAAGTGCTTTCATTAATGGTATTATATGATAAAATTTTTAAACGCAAGGTATCCTGGAAAGGACGAGATTTATCCTGATTTCTATAATATTTATTCAAAAAGTGCCTTTTATCATTTCGTTTTATCGAACAAAATCACATATTGTAGTAGATGAAAGAACTGCTGAATAAATACCTGAAATACCTGAAAATTGAGCGAAATGCTCCGGAGACAACGTTGTCTTCTTATCGTAGGGATCTGCAACAGTTATTTAGTTTTTTAGATGAACGTTATCAAATTGAAGAAATACAATCTGTTGATCGAATTCATCTACGATCTTATCTGGGACATCTCAATAAAAATGGATTAAAAAGAAGCACTATTCAACGCAAAATTGCTTCACTCCGATCTTTCTTTAAGTACTCTTTTAAAAGGGGTTATACACAAAAAGATGTTTCCGGACAGTTGATTAGTCCCAAATCTGAACGTCGAATTCCAAAAATTATTAACCAACGAGAGTTAAACAGCGCATTAAATTCTTACGATTCAGAAACAGTTATTTCCGATGAAGATCCGATTTTACGAAAAAAAGCACTGTTAAGATCTCAAAATTACGTCATCATTGAATTATTGTATTCAACTGGAATTCGTGTATCAGAATTAACAAATTTGAACATTGGTGATCTGGATCTAACAGGTGAACAAATTATCGTTACCGGTAAAGGTCGTAAACAAAGAATTGTTCCTTTTGGAAAAGCATTGAAGGATATTTTACCCGTTTTTTTACAACTTAGAACTACTTTATTGAACAATAATTCTTCTGATTCTGATGTTAAAGCTGTATTCTTGACTTCAAATGGGAAGCGAATTTATCCAAGAGCCGTACAGAGAATTGTTCAGGAATTTTTACAGGATCATACTGAAGCTCAGAAAAAGAGTCCACATGCTATCAGGCATAGTTTTGCTACCCATTTGCTCGATGCAGGGGCAGACATTCGAATAATCAAGGAATTATTAGGTCACAGTAGTTTGGCAACTACTCAGATTTATGCTTCTGCAAGCTCAGAAATTATTAAGAAACAATACAAAAACGCTCATCCACGAGCGGAAAGAACCATTTAAAACAGGAGACGTTATGAATACAAGTTTCACCGCAAGACATTTTAACGCAAGTGAAAGACTACAAGAACACTCTTTGAATGCAGTTAAGAAACTTGAAAGATATTATGATGGGATTTTAGACTGTGACATAGTCTTATCTCCAAATGAATCTCATAATAACCCCCAGGGATGTGAATTGACAGTCAAGGTAACTGGTTCAATACTTGTTGCATCCGAGACAGCTGCTACATATGAACAAGCTATGGGTCAAGCGGTTGATAATATGTCACGTCAATTAAAAAAATACAAAGAAAAACGTTTTGCAAAGGGATAATCAATGCCAATAGGTCCTCACACTCCGCTTCCTCGAAAAGATAAAATCAGTGTTGAATATCTGGTCAAGTCTTTGGGAACTGCCGTGAAAATTGAACTTGAATGTTGTGCTGCACCAGATGCATGTGCAAACCGATTTATTTATGAACCTGAATTACATCGGCCCGGTTTAGCGTTGGCGGGTTACCTTAAATTGTATCAATTTCAACGAATTCAGATTTTAGGAAATACAGAGTGTGAGTACCTTTCTAATTTGCCCTTAGAAGATCAAATTAATTCCTTTGAACAGATCTTATCCTTCGAGTTACCAGTTATTTTTTTAACACACGGGAATACGCTTCCTGATCATTTAATGGCATTAGCACAGCGTCATTTCATACCCGTATTCAGGACTCAGGTTGAATCCACAAAATTTATGTTTTTGCTTCGTGATTTTCTCGAAGATCAGTTTGCAACTCAAACAGTGGTTCATGGAGCGATGGTGGATGTTTATGGAATCGGAATTCTGATTTCAGGTAAATCCGGGATTGGGAAAAGTGAAGTTGCATTAGATTTAGTGGAACGTGGACA
>DLXM01000361.1 GCA_003448835.1 Bacteroidota bacterium
ATCAAATGCGAATTGAGAGCTTTATCCAGACTGATGCCGCAATAAACAGAGGGAATAGTGGAGGCGCACTTATTAATGAATATGGTGAGTTGGTTGGGATTAACACAGCTATCGCTACCGAAAATGGTGCATACCAGGGATATGGATTTGCAATTCCAATCAATATGGCTTTCAAAATTGCTAGAGATATTATCGAATATGGTGAGGTCCAGCGTGCCTATCTGGGAGTACAAATTCAGGCTGTAAATCAGAATCGAGCCAATCAATTGGGCATGATCGGAATTAATGGGGTAGAAATTGTAAATCTGGTACAAAATGGTGCTGCGTCTCAAGCCGGATTATTGGTAAATGATGTTATACTTGCTGTGAATGGTATGATCGTCAATGAATCGAACGAATTACAAGCAAAAATTGCGCTACACCGCCCGGGCGAAGAAGTCCAATTGAGTATCTGGCGAGAAGGGAACAACCTTACGTTAAACACAAAATTGGCCGGACTAGACAACGAACAAATCCGATCCTGGTTAGGTAGAGAGTAGTATTCATTTCATTTTAAGTATCTCATGAAACTTGCTTGTGATATTAGTTGTTTAAACAAGTAATATTTCATATCTTTGATAAACAATAAATTACAAGTGAACTTCAACATCGAAAGGGACATTATGGACAACACTTTTGTACATGGAATCCATCATATTACAGCCTTCTCGGGCGATGTAAATGAGAATCTTACTTTTTATACAAAAACTTTGGGACTCCGGTTGGTAAAAAAATCGGTTAATCAAGATGCACCGGATATTTATCATCTATTTTTCGCAGATGCCAATGGTAGTCCGGGTACAGATCTTACATTTTTCCCGTTTCCAAATATTTCTAAGAACAAAGACGGGTATGGATTAGCTTCTGAAGTTACATTTGCCATACCTCAAAATTCCTATGCATTCTGGAAATCCAGATTAATGGAACACGACGTGGATGAATTTCAGGAAGAGATGAGATTTGGAGAAAAAGTCTTGTCATTTCGGGATCCACATGGACTAAGACTTGCGCTCACAGAATTGGATGGTCCAAAAGAAGACGTCGTTCCCTGGGAAAAAAGTACTGTTCCTGTTGAAAATCAAATACGCGGATTTCATACTGTTCGCCTGAAATTACATACATTGACACCGACCGTCCAATTAATGACACAACTCATGGGATTTCGGGAAGTCGGTACAGATGGGATATGGACACGGTTTGAATCCGGGAAGGGTGGTTCCGTCACTTTCGCTGATCTGGGATCATTTCCTGATGAACCTAAAGGACGATGGGGTTCAGGTGGAATTCATCATGTAGCCTGGAGAACAAAAGACCGGGAACTTGAAGCCGAACTTAGAAAAAAAGTTGCAGCATTTGGATTACAGCCCAGTCCCATTATCGATCGGTTTTGGTTTGAATCAGTTTATTTTCAGGAACCAAATGGGATATTGTTCGAATTAGCTACCGATGGTCCGGGTTTTGAACGCGATGAAAAACTAGATCATCTGGGTGAGGAATTGATACTTCCACCATGGCTGGAATCAAAACGTGAGCAAATAGAAGCTGCATTGCCCAAAATTCACTAAAAAATCGATAAACTCTGGTGATGAAATCAGCACCGGAGTTTACTTTTCTTCGAGAATAAATCCCATTCCCTGGCGGGTGTGAATTAATTTCGTATCGAATTCTTTGTCGATTTTATTTCGTACATAATTGATGTAGACATCAACAAAATTTGTACCGGTTTCGAAATGTTTGTCCCAAACCTCTTTAGACAACTCCGTTCTTGAAATAACTCGCTCGGGATTTCTGAGCAGATATTCAAGTAGTTGAAACTCTCGAGGTGTTAAATCTATAGTTTGATCTCCTCGAAATACCTGTCTTTTAAGCAGATCCATAATTAAATCGGCATAAGAAAGATGGTCGATTTCCCCATCATCAGATAATCTTCGTCGGGTAACTGCTTTAATGCGGACCAATAATTCCCGAAAATCAAAAGGCTTCACCAGATAATCATCAGCACCTGCCTCAAAACCGAGAATTTTGTCTTCGGTCGTATCCAGAGCAGTTAACATGATAATGGGAATAGTATGATTGAATTCTCTAAGTTCTCTACAAACTTCAATCCCACTCATACCTGGCATCATTACATCGGTGATTACTACATCAAATTTATTGGACTTTGCAAGGGCAAGACCATCAATTCCATTTAATGCCATTGTTGCCTGGATCTTATTGCCTGTCAAACCAACCTTAAGCATTTCAGAAATCCAAACATCATCCTCAATAACCAAAGCACGCATAGTATTATTCATTCAATTTTATTAATCGATAATACTGTTTCTCATTGAAAAAAACCATTTAATTTATAATCCGATTTTATTAAATCAAGAAAATTTAAGCGATTTTCTACACAACTTTAGGACAATTCAATTTCCAATTTGCACATAAATCGAATATATTCTTTTTAAGTCCGTTATGGGTAAAAGTCCACTACGGAATTAACCGTTAAGAGTTATGTTGAAATCATTTTTTGGCCGTAGAGCCTCATATAGAAAATTCAATTATGAACCCCGTTTTTATGATCCATCCAAAGAAAACAGGGTCAAAGAACGCATGCGGATTCAAACAAAAGTCAGACGTGGCAGAGGCGGAAGTATTATCGCTTATATTCTTTTGTTGAGTGGGATACTTTGGTTATTGGTAAAATTAAACGCATAAGTTAAATCTAGATTTGAGAGACGAATCCATCATCGAGTCCACCGGGATCATAAAATTATTACCACCTGAAATTGCAAATAAAATTGCAGCTGGGGAAGTTGTGCAACGCCCATCATCGGTGGTTAAAGAATTACTCGATAATTCCATTGATGCAGGAGCCTCAAAAATCATAGTAAATCTGACTAATGCCGGAAGAACTTCAATCCATGTCATTGATAACGGCTGTGGAATGTCCAAAGAGGATCTTCCGCTTTGTTTTTTGCGTCATGCTACCTCAAAAATTAATACAGTAGATGATTTATATGCCATTCGCACCCTCGGATTTCGTGGTGAAGCCATGGCATCGATCGCTTCGGTTGCTCAGGTAACACTAAAATCGAAGCGTACTGAAGATGAAAGTGGAACACTGTATGAGCAATGGGGTGGTGAAGAGCGTCGATTTGAGCCCGTTGCAACAGATAATGGTACTTCGATATCAGTTGATAATTTATTTTTTAATGTTCCGGCACGACGTGCATTCCTCAAAACCGATACCACCGAGCTACGTCATTGCATTATCATTTTTCAGCAAATGGCTATGGCAAATCCATCCATTGAATTTGAATTAAATGCTGATACTGAAAGGATCTATAAACTTCCATCACAATCGCTTAATCAGCGAATCGCAGATATTTTCGGTAAACCATACCTTGCCAGTTTACTTCCAGTAGATGAAACCGCCGGATTTATGCGGGTCTATGGTTATTTAATTGATCCCAAATTGACCAAACGTAATCGTGGAGAGCAGTTTTTGTATGTGAATGGTCGCCCAATTATGCATCGCCATCTCACTCATATCATTCTGGAACAATACAAACACTGGTTGCGAGATCAGGAATTTCCATTTTTTGCGCTGTTTTATGAAGTTGATCCAACTTTAGTGGATGTTAACGTACACCCGGCTAAAATGGAGATCAAGTTTGAAGATGAACGCTCAGTTTCAGGACTTACAAAATCCGTGGTTAAACGAGCATTGCATCAACGTTTTCAAGTTCCCGGAGTTAATCAATTAGAACGCGATGAATATGAACCCTTTATGGGAGAATTAACCGGTAAAGGGAATATTGATTCATCGGAACCAGATCGACTTGTCCGGAATATACCATCCCGTATTAACTTTGATAAAACCAGATCCGGGCGGACCGATCTCATGGATGGTTTATATGAACGACATCCAGATTCTCCGCTTAATTCACAGTCCGGGTCTGACCCTTTATCGTCATTTGAACCTAATTTCAAACGCACTGAGCGAGAAAAAGAAGCCGGATTCTGGCAATTGCATCAAAGTTATATCATTGCTCAGACATTGACCGGATTATGTATGGTCGACCAGCATGCTGCTCACAAAAGGATAATTTATGAGAGAGCAATATTATCTGCCGAGTCCGGTCTACCCAGCACACAACAATTATTGTTTCCAGAGACAATTCAGTTTTCAGCAACGGATTTCGCCCAGTTAAAAGTTATTCTTCCCGAATTACTTCGACTTGGATTTGATATCAGTCTTATGAGTGGTTTTTCTGCAATCATAAACGGGGTACCGGCCGATATCAAGCTTGGCGACGAGAAAAGCTTGCTGCAATCTATGATTCAGCAGTATCATTCATTTAGTAGTACCTTGAACTTAGAACCACGGGAGCGAATTGCACTGGCATTAGCAAATAAAACCGCCATTCCACGAGGGAAAAAGTTAACTCTGGTTGAAATGGAAACACTTGTCGATCAGTTGTTTTCATGTTCTCAGCCATATATTGATCCGCTAAACAAACCAACAATTTCATACCTGGCCTTAGATGAAATTCGTTCCAGATTCAGAAATCATTAAATTGTTAGTATGAACATTCTGGCACTTGAACCATTTTTAGGCGGATCACACAAGTCTTTTGTCGAAGGACTTCGAAAATATTCTCGTCATAATATCATTCCGCTCACTATGTCAGATAAATTCTGGCGATGGCGATTACACGGTGGTGCTGTGACATTGGCTGAACGATCATCTGAAATCAAAGAAGAGATTGATCTGCTTCTGGTCAGTTCTATGACCAACTTTCCAGCATTCATCGCTCTGACCAATCCTCGTTTTGCTCATGTACCTTCTGTCATGTACATGCACGAAAATCAGTTAACAATTCCATTGCCTGAGGGGAAAGAACGTGACAATACATTTTGTTATATCAACTATCTGAGTATGCTGGCTGTTGATCGTTTGGTGTTTTCATCCCAGTTTCATTACGATTCTCTGATGCTTGAACTCCCACGTTTTCTAAAAACACTACCTGATCACCAAAACCTGCCTTCAATCGATAAAATTGCTGAAAAAAGCGAAGTGTTGCATCCCGGACTTCATCTCACACCTCATGTTGAATTCGATAAATTCAGAGGCAAAAATGCGCGTCCTGTTATTCTTTGGAACCAACGATGGGAACACGATCGAAATCCAGGAATGTTTTTCCGAATAATGGACCGACTTGATGATAGTGGATGTATGTTTGATCTGATCCTGGCAGGGGACCAAACTCAGGAGAGACCCAAAGAACTTGAAAAAATTTGGAAGCGTTACGGTGATCGAATTCTGCATTATGGCTATATCGATAATTTCGAAAAATACTCGAAACTGTTACACAAGTCCGATATTGTGATCTCGACCTCCACCTACGAATTCTTCTGTACGGCAATAATGGAAGCTGTGTATAGTGGATGTCATCCTATGTTACCGGCCGGACTCACATACACTGAATTGATACCCGCACACCTGAGAGAGCCCTTATTGCATGCCCCGGTCTTTTATAATGACGAAGACGACCTATTCAAAAAGCTCCGTAAACTTGTCTTGGGCGAATCCAAAGCATTACCAGTTCAAACACTTCGAAATATTAACGCTCATCTCGACTGGCAGAAAAGAATCACTCGTTTTGATGAACTTTTTGATAGTATTAAAAAGCTAATTCGATAGGGATATCGGTTTTCCAAGAAAGATGTCGGACAGTTGACTTTCGCGGGGTTGATTTAAGTCGGCTAATCCGGTGTATTCAGAATAGCGGGCAATACGATACC
>DLXM01000154.1 GCA_003448835.1 Bacteroidota bacterium
TAAATTTGGGAATGGAATTACCGCAATCGTCGGACCAAATGGTTGCGGAAAATCCAATATCGTAGATGCCCTTCGATGGGCCCTGGGTGAACAACGTCCATCGTTGCTCCGGTCTAATGCCATGACCAACGTAATTTTTAACGGAACATCCAGTAAAAAACCGCTGGGGCTTGCCGAAGTTTCTGTCACAATTCATAATAATCGCGGGATTCTACCCACCGAATTTGATGATATCACAATCACGCGTCGTTTATATCGGTCCGGCGAAAGTGAATACCTGCTGAATAAAGTCCCTTGCCGACTCCGTGACATCACCGAAATGTTTATGGATACCGGAATGGGATCGAACGCATATTCGGTTATCGAGCTGAAAATGGTCGAGGAAATCCTTGCCGATAAAAATAACGATCGTAGAAAACTGTTTGAGGAAGCCGCCGGCGTTACCAAATACAAGGAAAAACGCAAGCAGACTATGAAAAAGCTGGATGAAACTCGCACGGACATGCTCCGCATCGAGGACATCCTGGTCGAAATCCGTAAAAAAGTCAAGTCGCTGCAAATACAGGCAGGACGTGCTCAACGCGCCAAACAATATGAAGAGGATCTTGAGCGACTCGATAAAGCAAGCGCCCGGCACGAATACAAAATGATCCAATCGGAACTCGATCCGATGATGCAACGCATTCTCAATGCTGAAAAAGAGAAGGAAGAACTTCAACGAAGCAATGATCAACTAGAGCAACAACAAGTGTTGGGCAAGGACACTCTCAGCGCGAAGGAAACTGAGCAGGGTCATGCGATGCGTAATGTTAATCGAATCAACGAGCAATTACGCGAAAATGAAACAGCCGTTTCTATATCGACAGAACGCATCGCGGCTGAAGAAAATGTAATCAAACAGTATGAATCGGATGTAAGTTTAAGCGAAGTCGAGATTAAAGAACTCAAAAAGGCCATCACCGCTTCTGAAAGTGAACTTGGTAAGGCAGAAGCCCTACTTGAGAATACTCGTAAACGATCGGATGATGCACGCGAAGCACTTGAAATATCGCGCGAGGAAGTATCCGATATTCGAACACAAAGTGAGAAACAAAGCGAGTTATATCGCGAGACCAATACCTCGTTAAGCGGAATCCAAAATCGTAAAATCCGTATCGAGTCTCGGATTGAAGGGACCATTGATGAACTCCAACGCCTGAACAAGCAGTTAGATTCACTGAAAATTGAAGATGAGTCGTTTGCGGATGAACAAAGTAAACTAAAATTTGCGTTAGAACAGGCCAAAGATCCTTTCGAAATTGCTGAAACCCGTCATGCTGAAGCACTCAGGGAACGAGATCATCTTGCCGCCCATATCGATGAACTGAAGGACAAAATCAGGTCTCACAAAAGTAAAAAAGAAGCTCTGCAAAGTGAAGTTTCGCTGCTCGAATCGTTGTCAAAATCGGACGATGCCCTACCTTTCCCGGTAAAACATCTAAAGCAACACGTTGCCAGTTTCAGCCGGTTTGAGCTGATTGCTGACCTGTTTTCAACCTCCGATGATTTATCCATTGCTCTGGAAGCAGCTTTGGGCGACGCAGTGAATTATATTGTCGTCGATACGATGGATGATGCTCGTACAGCTTTTGAAATTCTGAAAAAGGACAAAAAAGGCAAAACTACAATCATTCCTTTGGAATTGTTCAAAGATCAATCCGATGATCCCGTTGACGGTTCACTGTATTATGAAGTCCGTTGTGCTCCAAAATATGATGCTCTCAAGAAAGTACTTCTGGGCAATGTAAGATTGTTTGAATCAGTAGATCAGGCGTTGGACCAAACTTTACCACACGAAGAATTTATCGGTGTTACTCCGTCGGGTGAATTAATTCATCATCGCGGATTTATCCGAAGCGGGAGTCCGCAAAAAAATGAAGGACTTCGTGTCGGACTACAGGAACGAATTAAAAAACTTGAGCAACAACTCGAGCAGGTAACCTTGCAGATTGATGACCTCCAGAAACAATTGGATAGCTCTCAGCACCAGCGTGATCAGCTACCTGTTGCAGCATTACTCCAGAAGGTCAAGGATTGCGACCAGGACCTTCGAAGTATCGAAAGCAAGCAGAATAACTTTACCGCACGCAAGCAAGTCTACGAGCGAAATATCAAGGAAGTTGAAGAACGAAAAGCCCGACTTGAGGAAACAAAAACTTCAGCACAAGAAGAGCTCGATTCACTGGATCCGGAACTTATTAAGCTGCAAAATCAGCTAAATCAAATACTCGAGCAGCAACACAAATTGCGATCTGATCTGCAAAAAAGTGAGGATGCTCTCAATCGGATGCAATCTCGTTTCGGCGAGACTCAATTGGCATTTCAGCAGGCCAATAATCGCGCCGATAATATCAAAAAAGATATTGAGCGTGCCCGGGTTGGTATAGCCGGTATTATGAAACGCCTGGAGCATCGCGCCGAAAATGCTAAACAAAGCAAAGATCTCATTCTCAGATTAAAAAAAGAGATTGAATCAAAACGTTCCGAGTTGGATAAGCTGAAACGAGATAAGGTTGATGCCGATGAGGCATTAAGCGAGGCAGAAGAACAAGTGCTGCGACAACGCGGACGATTAAATCAACTTGAAGACGACCTCCGTGAAATCCGCCGCAAAAAGGAAATTAATGTTGAGTTAGTTCACCATCTAGGAATGGCAAAAAGCCGTTTCGATATGCAGTCCAAATCGATTGCTGACCATGTCTGGGAAACATATGGACTCCTTATCGATCAGTTGACCGAGGAAATGCCCGAGGATATTGAACCATCCGCTGTAAAAGAGCAAATCAATCTACTCAAAGAGCGTCTCAAAAATATTGGCGAAGTCAACAAACTGGCTATCAGCGAATATGATGAGGAAAAAACACGTCTTGATAATTTCGAGGCACAGATGAACGACCTCAATGAGGCCGAAGAAAAACTGCGTCAGACCATCGCCGAAATCAACAACACGGCAAATGAACGCTTTATCAAAACTTTTGATGCCATCAGAATCAATTTCCAAAACGTGTTTCATACCCTTTTTCAGGAAACTGATCATTGCGACCTAATTCTAGAGGACAATTCTGAAGACTCACTGGACCGTAAAATCAATATCGTTGCAAATCCGCGAGGTAAACGTCCGAGTAATATTGAGCAGTTGTCCGGAGGCGAGAAGACCCTAACTGCGATTGCTCTCTTATTTGCTATTTACCTGGTTAAACCGTCCCCGTTTTGTATTTTGGATGAAGTTGATGCCCCACTGGATGATGCCAATGTGGAGCGATTCACATCCATGATCAAAAAATTTAGTAAAACCACGCAGTTCATCATTATTACGCATAATAAAAACACAATGGAACGCGCCGAAATGCTTTATGGTGTGACGATGCCTGAAGTCGGTGTTAGTAAACTTGTCGCCGTTAAGATGGAAGGCGATCTGATCTGATACTATGAATGATTTCCGAGCCTGTGTTGTTATTCAGGCTCATTGATATATTAATACCATGGCTAAACAGTTCGATATTCCGTCAATTTACCAGTCTCCTATCATCCGAACCGTAAAGGAGTCACGCCAAATTCTGGATCCTCGAAAGAAAGATCTCACTCCGAGTGTGCTTGATTTTGGTCCAATTCGGTTTTTGATTCCCCGCCATTTTGGATTTTGTTATGGAGTTCAAAACGCAATTGATATTGCCTACCGCACTATCGAACAGAATGAAGGTCGACCGATATATTTACTGAGCGAAATGATCCATAATCCGACTGTAAATGAAGATTTGCAACGAAAAGGTGTTAAGTTTTTGTTTCAAACTGATGGATCTGAAATAATTCCGATTAATTCCCTTTCAGAGGATGATATCGTGATTGTGCCTGCTTTTGGTACCACAATTTCCATCCAGAATAAGCTCAAAACAGTAGGAATAGATCCATATCAATACGACACGACATGCCCATTTGTGGAAAAAGTCTGGAAACGCGGGGATCAATTGGGACAAAAAGGATTCGCTTTGGTGATTCACGGAAAATATCAACATGAGGAAACTCGTGCTACATTTTCACATGCAGCTCAACATAGTGATGTAGTTGTAGTGTATAATCCTGAGGAAGCCTCAATTCTTGGTGAGATCATGCGTGGTGTCCGCTCAATTGATGAATTTGATAAATATTTTGGGCATAAATGTACACCCGGATTTAATCCGTTGAAACATCTCGTAAAATTCGGTGTGATCAATCAGACCACGATGCTGGCATCTGAGACTCGCGAGGTGATGGATATCCTTCGTAATGCTGCCATAGAGAAGTTTGGATCGGCACAAATCCAACAACATTTTGCCGATACTACTGATACTCTATGTTACGCTACGAATGAAAATCAATCTGCGACATTCGGATTATTAGAAGAGGATGCCGATTTAGCGATTGTAGTTGGTGGTTATAATTCATCAAACACGATGCACATTGTTGAGTTACTGGAGCGTAAATTTGCGACTTATCATGTTCGGGATGTGTCAGAATTAATCTCAAAATTTGAAATCAGGCATTTCAATCAGTGGAACAAACAAATCAAATCCACGCTAAACTGGTTTCCTTCTGAAAAGCCAATAGTAACTGTAGCGATCACATCCGGTGCAAGTTGTCCCGATACCCTGGTTGATGAAGTCATCATGAAAATCTGCAGTTATTTCAGCAATACACGATCCATTGATGAAGCTTTAGCCGAGTTCCAGACCGTGCAGTAGACTAGTTCGTAACTACGATATAATATGAGATCGTGCGCGGTTGAGTCGATTTTAGCAGGATATTGGGAGCAGTGACAATATACTCTACTGTCGGTGTAACCAAACCTGTTGTGTCATTTATCAAATCAGCATAATCCACAAAAGCCGCAAATGGTGGGACATCCTGAGTACCTTGATATTCTTCAATTGGTACATCATATCTTACAGTAATGGTACCGGGATTAAAAACTACTTCGCGTCCCGGAGGTAATCCACGTACACGTAATTGCAACCTCAGCTCACCCTCCGTATACTCAGAGACACGGGCCGATAACCTCGTTGTATTTAGACTAAGCTCTAAAACTGAAGGTGGTGGTTCAAGTTGCAAATTCGTTGATATCGATTCACGTATATTTTCTTGTGAGTAAACCTGAGTTGGCCAACGTTCGATTGCATCAATCCTGGATTGTGCTCCGGTTACAACTACACTATCCGGGCGAATTATCGGGGCACCAATAAAATTGAATTGCCTGCTGAATTCAACATCAGTTCGCAATTCTATCGGGACTTTTTTACTGATCTTGGTTTCGATTTGGACATCAAGATTGGCAGGTTGGACTCTGGTAATGTTGATATTCGGATAGGATGAAATGATAGACTGTACCTGACTCTGTAAATCTATATTCTGATTGTCCAACGTTACTGGAATTGTTGGCGGACTATTATACAGATTTAACAACATCCAACCTTGTCCGTTGATATTCACATCCACACTGGATGGGATTGGGGAAGCCAGCGCCAAATTATCTGCAATTTCACCGGTGGTTAATTCAAGTTGAAGATTCAGATTAAAATCATTGTCTAAGTTCACCATAATCCATGATGCAACTGCAATTATGTAAGCTATAATAATGACAAGAACCTTTTCGCCAGTTGAAAAAGACGATTGAGCATCTTCTTTTCTTGCTGCAATCATTCTTGGCCATATGTAATCACCAAGTTTGCTTATCCAACTACTAAATTTTTTTCCGAATCCTGGCATATTTAGTTCAAAAGTTTAACCATCCAATTTAAAGAACGAGAATCGAATCGACCGATATCCATTTTAAGTTTTTACGATTATTTCGCTGATAATATCTTCTTTTACTTCTGCATTTAATTTTTTCATAATTGCAAAACGTTGCATGTGGAGCTCATGTCGCCATGCCGGTGCTGCAACATGGACAAACAATGTACTGCCTTTGAAATACAGATCTTTGCATTGAAGTGAAATTGATGCACCGACGACTTCTGGCCACAGCGATAAAATCATACCTCTTTTAAGTTGCCGTCGATGTGGAAACTTATCGATGTAGGTTTTTAGGGCATCTGCAAATAATACCGGCGTTTTCATTGAAACAGTCTGATTATTTTTCCGAAGTAGTCATGGTAACAAGTCCATTATCTACCTCATAATAATGAATTTCATCCTCTTTTGATTCAACGAAATTCACAAAAAGATTTTTATTTGCTGATGTTATAAATGTTTGTCCGGACTGATTTGTGAGCATTTCGACCAATACATTCGTTTTATGAGGATCAAGATCTCCAAAAACATCATCTAACAGAAATATGGGGAGGTCATCGAGTTCGTGTTCATAAAAATTACGTTGTGCTATTTTCAGAGCCAGAGCAAACAGTCGATGTTGACCCTGCGACCCAAATTTTCGCAACTCCATATCATCCAGATAGAATGTAATATCATCGCGGTGCGGTCCGGTAAGTGTTAGCTGGCGATCACGTTCACGAGCAAAATCGTTGCTTAGCGCTTCACGATATGCGGTCTCTAGTGATTCTATTGATGAAATTTCATCCGTAAATGCTTTGTATTCAAGTTTTGGACGATGACCAATGCCGGCGATAAGTTCATAACCCTGTTCCAGAAAAATTGAAAATCTATGAAGGATTTCAGCTCTTTTTACGGTTATTTTACTTCCTAACCGGATTAATTGCTCATCCCATGGCTCGAGTAATGTTCTCAAAGCAGACTGGCTTAAGGATTGATTGGAGAGTAAAGTGTTTCTTTGTTTTATAACCCGACGATACTCGATGAGATCTTTTAAATACGATTTCGACAATTGGCTTATAAATGAATCGAGGAAGCTTCTGCGTTCAGAGGGTCCTTCACTGGTGAGTTTTTTATCATCCGGACTTAGCACAACTACCGGAACCATTCCAATCAGATCTGATAATTTATCGAGTGGGCTGTCGTTAATCAGAATTTTTTTACCATTCCCTCTTGAATAGGAGCAGGTTACCTGAAAATTACTTCGAATTGATCCACTGAATTTGCCGGTAATGATAAGTTCTTTTTCGCCAAACTGTAAAACGTACTGATCTGTAGTTGAAACGAAGCTTCGACTCATGCAAAGATAGTGAATTGCGTCGATCAGGTTTGTTTTACCGGCACCATTTGATCCAGTTATGATATTCAATCGCTTACCCCATTCAACTTCAGTATTCGTGTGATTTCGGAAGTTTTTAAGGGTAAGTTGATTAATGATCATTGATCCGGTTCGCTACTATTCTTCAACATCTTCATCGTCGAAATCTTCTTCTTCCTCATCTTTGCGAGGATTAGCTTCATTTACGATGATAGCTCTTTCGAGAAATACTGTATTGTTCAATGCTTCAATGGCAGCCTTAGCAGCATCCTCTTCATCCATCTCTACGAATCCAAATCCCTTTGATCTGCGAGTTCGTTTATCTCGGACAATAAAAGCGCGGGAAACACTTCCAAAATGCTCGAAGAGATCAATTAAATCTTGTTTTCTGGCTTTCCAGGCCAAATTTCCAACGTATATATTCATTTAATGATTAATTAATGAGTTTGATACAAAAAAGGCGGCAAGATTACTCCTGCCGCCAATTAATATAGATAAATTAATTACAATCCGAATGTTTCGCGTCCGTAAAACACAGCCTGATCAGCCAATTGTTCTTCGATGCGTAATAACTGATTGTACTTAGCAATACGATCTGTTCGACTCATTGAACCGGTTTTGATTTGTCCTGCATTCGTAGCAACTGCAAGATCTGCAATTGTGGTGTCTTCCGTTTCACCTGATCGGTGTGAAATCACAGCTGTGTATCCGGATTTATGAGCCATTTCGATAGCATCCAACGTTTCTGTCAAAGTTCCAATTTGATTAACTTTGATCAAAATTGAGTTAGCGACGCCGGCATCAATTCCACGTGCTAAACGTTCTGTGTTGGTAACAAAAAGGTCATCACCAACTAATTGAACCTGATCTCCTATAGCATCAGTCAATTTAGCCCATCCTTCCCAATCGTCTTCGTACATACCGTCCTCAATGGAAACAATAGGAAATCGTTTAATCCAGTCGGCCCAAAATTCAACCATTGCATCGGCATCACGCTTCGACCCGTCACTCCATCTGAATTCATATAACTTTGTTTTAGGGTTATAGAATTCAGAACTCGCTGGATCTAATGCTAAAACAACATCATCGCCTGGTTTGTAGCCTGCTTTTTCAATTGCTTTGAGGATAACTTCAATAGCTTCTTCGTTTGATTTCAGGTTTGGTGCGAATCCACCTTCATCTCCAACTGCAGTATTGTACCCTTTATCTTTGAGTACTTTTTTCAGGTTATGAAAAACTTCACTTCCCATTCGAAGTGCGTCGGTAAATGATTCAGCACCAACCGGCATGATCATAAACTCCTGAAGATCGACATTGTTATCGGCATGCGATCCACCATTGATAATATTCATCATAGGTAATGGGAGTACTTTTGCATTTACACCGCCAAGGTATCTCCAAAGTGGCATATTCAAACTTTGAGCAGCAGCATCAGCAACTGCCATTGATACACCTAAAATCGCGTTTGCTCCGAGTCGAGCTTTGTTTGGAGTTCCATCCAAAGCTATCATGTAGTTGTCAATTTCAACCTGGTTAAACACATCGTAACCGACTAATTCGCCGGCAAGTTCATCATTAACGTGTTCAACTGCTTTCATCACACCTTTACCCATGTAAGATGTTTCTTCATCTCGTAATTCGACTGCTTCAAACTCACCGGTTGATGCTCCTGATGGAACCGCAGCGCGACCAACCAAGCCTGAGTCTGTTACAACATCAACTTCAACAGTTGGATTTCCGCGTGAATCAAATATTTGTCTCGCAATAATATCTTCAATAATAGCCATAATAAATCCCTAATTTTATTTGTAAGGTAATGTACCCTAAGGTACGTCAAAAAACGCTCATTTTGAAATTATACAGAGCGAAAATGAGCTTCAATAAGTGGTTAGTTTCTGTTTAATTAGAAAGTCACTTTGATTTTTATAAATTCAACATTATACTGCGAAATAATATGTGAGTGTGTCGCCAATTAGTTAAGTTAGTCCTTGCGAATCCGTATGACATTACGTGCAATAGTAATAGATGATGAAAAACCAAATCGAGAGCTGTTAAAGCAGGTTATTGATTGGGTATGTACCTCTATTGAGGTCGTAGATTGTGTATCTTCAGTTACAGAGGGAGTGCTGAGTATTCAGAAAAATAAACCAAATATTGTTTTTTTGGATATCGAAATGCCGGAAACAAACGGATTTGGGTTATTTGAATATTTTGATAAGCCGGATTTCAAGGTGGTATTTGTTACCGCTCATGAACATTATGCTCTACAAGCTATTAAAATGAAGGCTTTCGATTATATCCTTAAGCCATTAGACAAGGAAGAAATCATTCAAATTGAACAAAGATTACTTTCAGAATGGTCGTCAGATGAGCAGCGATTTTTTAAAACTGATGACTATGTCCAAAAAATTGATGATCTGAAAAAACTCATAAAATCAAATAACAGTGAACCTGATCGAAAACTTTTTGTCCCTACGGTTGGTGGATTTAAACTCATAAATCTCAACTCCATTCAATATTTAGAGGCAAAAGGCTCTTATACTCGCATATTATTTGTAAATGCTTCTGAACTTCTGGTTACTAAAACCATTGGATCTTTTGAAAAAGAATTGGAAGGCACTTTTTTTTATCGATGTCACAAAAGTTATATCGTAAATTTGAAACTCATCGAAAGCTACTTTCAACAAGACGGAGGACATTGCAAAACAGTTTATGGTGCAATTATTCCCGTATCCCGAAGAAAATATTCCGGTTTCATGGACCGGGTTCTCGAGCATATTGAACCTCCTCATGTGTCAATATGAGAAATCTCATATACGCTAATAACTTTCCCAATTTCAAACAGCTTGGCAGCCATCTACTTGTATTGTGGATACTTGTACTTGGATTTAGTGATACCACCCTGGCTCAGCGGTCTTTCTTCCATTTATCCGTAGAAAATGGACTCGCCTCAACTGTTGTCCATGATATGCTGATCGATCACAAGGGATATTTGTGGATTGCAACTGAAGCTGGACTAAATAGATATGATGGTAAAAATTTAAGATTATTCACCAGTAATGACGGACTTGGTGGAAATGAAATCTTAAAAATAATGCAGGATTCTAAAAATCGATTATGGTTTTTATCCTTCAATGGGGTGCTTTCATATTATCAAAATGGGAAGTTTTTTAATCCGGAAAACACTCCTTACTTAAGCCAGGTGAACAAGAGCGCTACGTTGAATAACATTCTTGAAGATTCAAATGGACTTATATGGATAGTTAATGAAGCCGGGAATATTTTCACAATTTCTGATGAAAACGTCTCCATGATTGAAACAGGATTGATGAAATTGGGTAATATTCGTCAGGTTTGGGAACATGATGGGTGGATGTATTTTGGTTCATTATCCGGTTTATTCCGTTGGAAGGACACAGTAGATAGCTGGGAGCATCTGGACGACACTGTCTATTGGAGTATTCGATCGTTTGTAGATAGGAACGGCAAACGAATGATTCCAAATCAACGTGGGATAACTACACCCGAACTAGCACCCGATGTTTTGTATACAAATGAAGAATTAGGGGTAAGTACCAGGATTCATGCTGTTTTGGTCACTTCTAAATTGGGTCTACTGGTTGTTGGAACAATTCAGGACGGAGTTAAATTTTTCAGAGATTATACTCTGCAAGATCTTACACCTACAAATAGTTGGCTTGAAAATGAAACCATAAGTTCGACAATCATGGATAACGAGGGATCTGTGTGGATTTCAACCTTAGACAATGGGATTTACAGGGTTGATCGTGGTTTTAATGAGTTTCAATACTTAAATGAACAAAATGTATTGAATAATCCGGCAATTCGATCAAGCTTGATAACATCAGACAATCAAATTTGGTTTGGAGGTAAAGACGGGACACTATATCGAGTAAATGAGTCAGGAGAGATTACATTTAAAACTCTCATTAAACAAAATAATCCGCTGAATTCATCTATTGAGACGCTTTCAGAACCTATACCTGGAAAACTAGTAATAGGTACAATCGGTGGTGTATTTGAGCTGGATATTATTGATACTGGGAA
>DLXM01000065.1 GCA_003448835.1 Bacteroidota bacterium
ACTGTTGAGAATCTACCCGCAGTACAAACAGCAGATACCATTACCGTTTGGCAAGTCGCAGATGGGTTACGTGTTTTAGTTTTCTCAAAAGAGAACTGTCCAAGAATTGCCAGTGCTGTCTTATTATCAGGGCTCAGTGCAGGACTGAACTTTTTATCACCGGCATTGTTAGGTGAGTCTATTCATATTCTATCAAATGATAATGAAACAGTCGTATTTGCTGGAGCGGAACTATCTTGGCTACCTATTATTAGCATGCTGGTTTGCTCATATGGGTTGGCACAAGTCATTCCAAATATCTGCAATCAAATCATGACACCGGTGACCGCGAATAATGTGAAAAAGCTAATTCAAAACAGCACAAAGCATTTGCTTGAAAAATCCCTGCATTATCATGTCAACACATTGCCCGCTGATCAATTTTATTTCATTCAGAAAGGATTTACGATGAGCACCATCGGAACTCCGATGCTCACACAAATATTTCCTATGATGATTCAAATCTTAGTGGCAGGAACACTATTATCTAGCCAATATGGCGTTGAATTGGGTGCAAGTTTAATTGTATTACTGGGTATTTATGTTGGATACAGCGCCCTCACTGCAAAAGCCGTCATTAAAGAAAACGATGCGTTGTTAATTGCCTGGAATGAATCGTATGCCAGTTTAATGGCTGCTATTGAGCGTTATAAAATTATCCATGATTATGGAAAATTCGATGAGACCATGAGCAAACTGGATGTGGTGCTTGCGCGTTGTTGGTCTGATGTATTTGTGCGTGCAGCCACGATACCCATTAGAATTAGCTATGGTCATAGCGCTATTTCTTATACCCATATGTTATTGGCTGCTATGTATGTTGGCCAAGGTATTCAATCAGGTCGTTATACCGTTCAAGATTTTGTGGTAGTGATTGGATATTTACTGCAATTAGCTAATTTAATGCCAGCATTTGGACAGGCCATTAATCAATTATTTGCATCTTACCCTGACTTGAAATTTGTGTTCCGTGAATTAGCTAACAACAAAGATAGAATGATTGATCCTTATATTGGCGAGTCATTCCCTCACATTGTAGATGCTGCACCCGAAATTGAATTTTCTGGGATTAGTTTTCATCACCAGCCACGGCCAGGTGAACCACATGCTCCTCAAGTGTTTAAAAATCTATCTTTCAAGGTGCAATCTAATCGGTTAGTGGCCATTATCAGCGAAAGTGGTGTGGGAAAAACAACGTTGTTTAATTTGCTTTATCGTTATTATCCTATTACACAAGGATCGGGGCTGATTACAATCAATGGTCAGAATATTGCAAATATTCGTCTACAGGATTTACGTCGCAATGTTGCCTTCTTTGGTAAAGATCCAAATTTATTTAAAGGCAGTATTCGTGAAAACATTCTCTTTGGTGCACCGAATCCTGGGGCAGTTACTGATGAAACGATAGAAGATGTCGCGCGTGCTGCAAATTTATATGACTTTTTACAAGCATTTCCGCAAAGGTTGGATACCATTATTGGCCCTGGAGGGGCAACATTATCCGATGGACAACAACAAAAAGTGGCTATCCTGCGGGGGTTAATGAAAAAAAGTACGATTTGGTTGCTTGATGAGGTTACTTCTTCTTTAGATGCTGAATCTGCCACCCAAGTATTACAAACTATTCGTACAGCAGCGCACGGGGTCACGAGCCTTATGATCACGCATAAGTTACATGAAGCGGCACAATATGCAGATGAAATTGTTGTGATTGACAAACATAATGTGGTTATCCAGGGAAAACATGATGAATTATTAGATTCCAGCCCACTTTATCGCAATTTATGGCGTAAGTGTAATACTGATCAGCAATCACAACGTGGTACTTCGTCTTCCATGGGTATTTTTTCATCATTAGTAAATAGCGGTGGTGGGGCTAGCATTGCTAGTTCCAATACCGGTGGTGCATCGTCTATGCGTTTAACTCGAGGAGCAGATGATGAGATATAGTATGAGTTATTCCTTATGCGAGTAATCATCATCATTCTTGCAAGCATGTTTGCGCTCTATCTTCTAGATTAACTTGGCCTATTGGCTAGAGCGCAAAGGTTTGCTTTATTATCAAAATCTAAAACCAAAAGGTGTGCCTTGATGAAAACCATTCGTCACCACCGTTGTTGCGAGCGTGTTGCACAGAAAACATGTAAAAATACATGTAAAAATACAGATATGCATTCACGATTAAATGAATTATAATGGCCCACTTTGTTTGTTTGTTTTAGAAAGCAGAAACGTATGATGCATTCACTGGCAATGAAACCTCCGTCTGAAATGGATGAAATTCTACAACTCATAGACGCATTTAAAGCGCTCAATGATCAACCAGCTGTTTTCATGGAAAAAACAGCGATTGATCTTGAAAAACAGAAATTAAAAATAATTCAAGATTTCGAGAAAATTCTTAATAAAATCATTCCTCAGGAAAGTGCGCTGCCCGTGAATAAGGACAGTAGCATCTTCTCACTGAGTCAAACATCTCGAGAAATGCTATATTATTTTGTACTTATATTTGGGATGTTTGAAAGCATTGCCGGAAGCTACTTGTTTGGATCCACATTGTTTTCTCTTATTCCCGGGATTTCAGATACGGTACATCTGATTGCATCGATTGTTTTTACAGCACTGGATAGCATTTTATTTTATGCGTTCGAGGTTACCTTTTTAAAAGATTGGTTGGGTATCCCATATGACGACACTGATTTCACACAGAGTATAAAAATATACTCTAGTCAATTAAATACAACCATTACCATAAACAAACTGTTGGCAACCATCTACATGCTGGATGTGGACAATGTTTTGTATGATCAATATATCAATTTAACAAAATTATTAAATGAGGATCTGCGTATTAAACAAGGTGAAATGCAACCTTATCCAGAATCGACGCTGACAAATATTTTGAAAATGGTGGTTCTGGTGTATGGCGCAATATCAAATGTTGCAGGTAGTTATTTTTTTTCCAATGCAATGTTAAATATGGTGGCTGCTTCCATGGTGGGAACGCCACTGGGATGTACTCTTGTTGTCCTGACCATGTTGTGCGGACTTGGTTTTTATTATGCCATGGGTTGTACCAGCATGATTAATCTGGTTACGCCGGGTTTTGATCAATATCAAGCACTCAAGACAGGGTTGGGGCTATTCAAGACAAATTACCATGATGACTTGAGTCATGTTAGGTCAATAAGGGAACGATTTATTCAAAACAAACCAATAAATTCAGATCGAAATCAAACATTGCATTTTTTCAAATCAGCAAGCGCAAATGAAGAGGCGTGTTCAGATATTTTATCAGAAAACAGTATGACTTAACAACTACCGGCTGAAGCCG
>DLXM01000193.1 GCA_003448835.1 Bacteroidota bacterium
AGAGCTTATAACGAAGGAATGGCTTTCCGTTATCATCTTCCAAAACAAGAAAATCTGAATTATTTGGTGGTAACAGCGGAACATTCATCTTTTAACTTAACCCAAGATTACAAAGCTTTTTGGATACCGGGAGATTTTGATAGCAACTGATACGCCTACAACGAAACCATGCTTTCGGAAATAGACACCCGAAACATCGATTTAAACAATGGCATTGGTTTTAAAGGTCCGATGACACCCCACCGCATCCAAAGTCCGGTAATGATGAAAAGCAAAGAAGGGCTATATCTTAATCTTTTTGAAGCAGCGGTAGTCAACTATCCTGTAATGCATTTAGAGGTAAACCCGAAAACATTTCAAATTACTTCTGCTTTGGTGCCGGATGCTTTGGGTAAAATGGCTTATGTGCAAACCCCATTTCATACCCCATGGAGAACCATTATGGTGAGCAAAGATGCCCGAGATATTTTAAAATCAAGACTCATTTTAAACCTCAACGAACCCTGTGCCATTGCAGAAACCAGTTGGATCAAACCCATGAAATATGTGGGTATTTGGTGGGAAATGCATTTGGATAAAGCTACCTGGGGAACCGGTGAAAGGCACGGAGCTACGAACGAAAATGCTAAAAAATACATCGATTTTGCTGCAAAATATGGGTTTCCTCATGTGCTGATCGAGGGCTGGAATGTGGGTTGGGATGGCAACTGGTATGCCGAAGGAGTCGTTTTTGATTTTGTTAAATCCGCTCCCGGATTTGATCTACATGAAATTGCTACTTATGCCCGTGACCGGGGAGTGAAGATTATGGGTCACCACGAGAATTCTGCTACCGTATTGCATTATGAAAAACAGATGGAAGCCAGCTTTGCACAGTATCAGGAAGTTGGAACAACGGCTGTGAAAACCGGGTATGTGGGCCACGGACGTGAGATAATCTGGTATGATGCGAATGGAAATGAGATGCGGGAATGGCACCATGGTCAGTTTATGGTCGAGCATCATCAAAAGGTGGTTGAACTTGCCGCGAAGTATGGAATCAGTTTGAACGTACATGAGGGACTAAAAGATACCGGACTGCGTCGAACCTGGCCAAATTTAATGACTCGTGAGGTCGCTCGCGGACAAGAATATAATGCCTGGGGCGAAGATGGTGGGAATCCACCGGATCACGTAGCTTTAGTGCCTTTTACACGCATGTTGGCCGGACCGTTTGATTATACTCCGGGTGTGCTGGATCTACTTTTTGAGGAATACCGTCCGGATAATCGCATCAATCACACGATGGCTAAGGAGCTTGCGCTGTATGTTGTGCTGTACAGTCCATTGCAAATGGCTGCTGACCTACCTGAAAACTATGAAAAACATCGGGAAGCGTTTCAGTTTATTTTGGATGTCCCCACGGATTGGAATGATACCAAAGTAGTGCATGGTGACATTGGTAACTATATAACGATAGCCAGAAAACAACGAAATAGCGATGATTGGTTTTTAGGGAGTATCAGTGATGAAAATGGTCGTGTATTACAGGCGAAACTGGACTTTTTAGATTCAGAAAAAACGTATGAGGCTACTATTTATCGCGATACAGCGAAGACCGATTGGGAAGATAATCCGTATGAATTTGAAATTATTAAACAACAAGTTCGTTCAACAGACACATTGACACTTCGATTGGCGGCAGGTGGTGGACAAGCGATTCATTTCAAAGCATTGGATTGAAAAACAGGGTGTCGAACGTAAACTTTGGAATAAAACAGACTGGTTGATATGACGACGACAAGCTTTTGGGAACAAGATTTATTTTATAAACCGTATGATTTGATCATCATTGGTGCGGGAATTACCGGGTGTAGTGCTGCGCTGGAGATAAGTGCGAAACATCCGGATTGGAATATTTTGATGGTAGAACGGAATTTTTATCCAAGTGGAGCCAGTTCCAGAAATGCCGGATTTGCTTGTTTTGGTTCAATCAGCGAATTGTTGGATGATCTTGAGCATACAGATGAAGCCGTTGTCAAAGAGTTGGTCCGCAAACGCTATGAAGGATTGTTATTGTTGCGGGACACGGTTCCGGCAGAGGAAATGGATTTCGAAATGTGTGGCGGACATGAACTATTCACTGACAAAGAACATTTTAATACATGCGCGGATGCGGTTACACGGTTTAATGATTGGATGAAGGACATAGCCGGTGTGAGTGATGCTTACAGCACTTCCAAAGTAAATGGGTATCCCGTGATCTTTAACAAGTACGAAGGGTATCTGCACAGCGGAAAACTCATGCAATGGTTGCACACTCAGGTTCGAAACGCCGGAATTGAAATCAGATGGGGAGCTAAGGTCAAATCCGTAAAAACCGGAAACGTAACACTTGATAATGACATCCACCTGAATGCTCACAGGATACTATTAGCTACGAATGGATTTACCGGCGGAATTATGGATGAAGTTCCTATAGTTCCGGCCCGAGGATATGTTTTTGTGACCAATGAATTAGAAGAAATGCCTTGGAAAGGAACCTGGCACTACGACAAAGGGTACATTTATTTTCGAAATATTGGGAATCGTTTGTTGCTGGGTGGTGCCAGAAACGTGGATAAATCAAAAGAAGAAACCACAGAGGATAAGATTAATCCCATGATTAAAGCTCATTTGGTCCAATTCGTAATGAATACCCTTAAACTTAAAGGGAATTGGGCCATAGAACATGAATGGACCGGAATCATGGGATTCGGTCCGGGTAAAACTCCAATGATTAAAGAAATTGAAACGGATGTGTGGGTGGGCGCTGGACTCAGTGGGATGGGCGTCGCATTAGGTATGCAATTTGGCAAAGATATCGCCAACAAAATTTAATATATGAATATTCGAATAAACAAATATATCAGTGAAGCCGGAATTTGTTCACGTAGAGACGCTGATCGGAAGATTTTAGCGGGTAAAGTCCGTATGAATGGACGACCAGCTGAGTTGGGAGACACGGTGGGTCCGAATGATAAGGTATCAGTGGATGGAAATCTCATTGCGACTTCCATGCAGCGCATCTATCTGGCGTACAATAAACCCATGGGGATTACATCCACAACGGATAAAGCTGATCCTGATAATATTATTAAAGCTGTAGCTTATCATGGGGGCAGAATTTTTCCAGTGGGTAGATTGGATAAAGATTCTGAGGGACTCATTTTACTGACCAATGATGGCGATATTGTGAACAAAATTCTACGTGTCAGTAACAAACATGATAAAGAATACATAGTCTCAGTTGATAAAAAAATATCGGATGAATTCATAAGTCGGATGTCCAATGGCGTTTCGATATTGGGTGTAATGACACGAAAGTGTATTGTCGAGAAGATTAACGACTTTGCCTTTCGAATCATTTTGAACCAGGGAATGAACCGTCAGATTCGCAGAATGTGTAAAGCGTTGGACTACAAAGTGACACGATTACAGCGTATACGGATCATGAATATTAAGATTGACGGGATTGCTCCGGGTACCTGGCGATTTTTAACGGATGAGGAAATTGATAAGATTTTGGCGGATGTTGGGAATTCGAAAGGGCGAGAAGGAGAGAAGAGGAGAAGGAGTGAAGGAGAGAATTCGAAAGGGCGAGAAGGAGAGAAGGGGAGAAGGAGTGAAGGAGAGAATTCGAAAGGGCGAGAAGGAGGGAATCGTAGGAAAAACACGAGCACCAAAGGTGCGAAGTCTAGTGCTGGAGATCGTGAGCGTGGCGAGCGAATTGAAGACGGTACACAAGCACGTAGTGCGCAGTCTAGCGTCGTAAATCGTGCAGGCGCAGCCAAACGAAACGAGAAGAGGGATGCGGGAAGCGGGAAAGGTGAAGAGGGTAGTGGGAAAAATAAATCCAAATCTACCGGAAAATGGAATAGTATTGAAGCCAGGGATTTTTATAAGTCGAAAAAGGCATCTATAAACCCCAAAATTAAAGAAAACCGCATGGGTGGTGGGACTAAAGATAGTTCAGATACATCCATCACAGGAAAAGGTGATCGAAAGTCCGCGGGTACGGGCACTAGATTCTCTAAACCCAAGGGTAGTTATGGGTCATCTGATTCATCATCCGGTGGCAGACCCTCTAAATCGGGTTCGGGATTTCGGACTAAATCCAGAGGTGGGACAAAACCGGGTGGAAGAAAACCCGGCACGGGACGGGGCCGAAAGTAATTATTGATCCAACATTGAAGCCATATGCTTCTGTAATCAGTATAAAGAACCAGGGAAGAGAGTAATCATTGAATCAACTTTCATACTAAAGTTTCGAAATTTAGGGACAAGAATCAGGCCATGAAAGTTTAATTAATCGATTTTTCCGCGGATTACCTCTACAAATTCACTCAGAATCATGGCCGTGGCACCCCAGAGTGGCACTGAATGCACTCTCCAATATGGGACTTCCATCTCCATGCCGCGCAAATTCCACATTTCATTTACTAATTTATCCGGATTCACCAAATCACGTACCGGGACATAGAACGCCTCTTCAACTTCTTCAATTTGTAGTTTAAAGGCGCTTTTTTTGGGTTTCCAGGCGATGAATGTATGAATGAAATTGTATGAATGCGGGACAAAAATCGGGGTTAAATTTCCAATTATTTGTGAATCTTGAAGCAAGATCCCAACTTCTTCACGGGTTTCACGCAACGCGGCTTGGTGTGGTAATTCGCCGGCTTCAACTCCGCCGCCGGGCAAACTGAGCTGTCCGGCATGTTTGATCAAGTTGCTGCTTCTGAGTGTAAGTACAAACTCCAATTCATCAAAACGGTCACCAGTCAAACACAACAATACAGCATTTCTCCGTGCATCATCCGGGACATCCTCCAAAATGACCGGTTTGTTGGTCGGATTAATAAGGCGTGGCGCCATCAGACGTTGCGCCTCAATCCCCGGTAAATCTTCTAATAGGAGATGCTTTATGTAATCTTTGATATGCAAAACGGCGTTTTAGATCGGAATTACTTCTTCAGGGAGGGTTTCTGAGGTATCGATGATGAAATCCCGGACCGGAATCCCTCCAATTAAATGTTCCTGAATGATTCTTTCAAGGACTTCAGGGGTGCAACTGTGATACCAGACACCTTCGGGATACACTACCGCAACCGGTCCACGCATGCAAACCCGCAGACAATTGGCACGTGTTCGGAATACACCTTGTTGGCCGTTTAGTCCCAGTTCATTCAATCGGTTTTTCAAATATTCCCAGGCTTCATGACCGATTTCGACTTTGCAACATTTGGGCAAAGTGGCATCCGCGCACAAAAATATGTGTCGCTGGATGCCGGGTATGCCAAGTGTATTGATTTTTGTTCTAAGTCGTGTGTCTTCTTCGTTACGTATAGATGGCATTTTAAAACCTAAAGGAGATCTGTTTTTTCGTTTTTCTTGATTTTTTTTAAAGCAATAGAATGCCAGTTTTTCTATCGTGTGACAATAATTTTATGGATTTCCTGCGGACAAAATTTCGTTAACTAAACGATCCGATTTGTACACATTTCTCAGGGCTTCCAACATGCCACGGACATCCACATTCACCGAACGTGCTTTTGTTGAATCCAGAATAAAATCGGAAGATCCCATACCTTCGACGTTACTGTCGAATGCCAGTCCCACGACTTCAAGTGCACTGTTCACCAATGGAGAACCGGAGTTTCCGCCAATAATGTCGTTTGTTGAGACAAAATTGAGAGGAGTTGAAAGATCCATAGTTATAGATGGCTTTTCCCAGCGCGCCGGTAATGTCCATTGTGAATCATTATAGTGCGATGCCGAACGATCATACATCCCGTAAAATGTGGTATAGTAAGGCGCCTTTGTTCCATTGTAGTTATATCCGGAGACAATACCATCTGAAATACGAAGTGAGAATGTCGCATCCGGTGGTAAATCTGTGTCATAAACGGCAAACCACGCACGACCCAGTTGACTTGCAAGTTCGCTTTCACGATTACTTAGCTCCGCATAGGTTTGTTGTGATTCAAACACTTCACTTGAAATAATGCGTGCGAATTTTAACGCTGGATCTTCCGATGCTAGGATATCGGTTTCGAAAATGGCTGGAACCCCTTCAGCTTTGGATAATGCCGAGTTCGAAACGATGTGCTCTGCAACAGACGCCGCAGTGCCACCATCCAAAATCGCTTTTACGATTTCGTGATCTTCACCTAAGATGTCGATAAACAGATTAATGCGTTGTTCCAGTTGAAATTGATCCATTTTAGCTGGTTTATCAGCAATTCCTATGATTGTAGTCTTCAATGGTTCAATTTGTTCTTCAGGTGCACCTGAGGACTTATAAGTCCCATACAACGTAGCAAATAATGCTCGTTGTAATACCGCTGATGACAATCTTGAGTTCGGAGAGATGGCCAATGATGCATAATACATCGGAGCGAAATCAATTTTTTGATACTGAAGTTCTTCGATTTCTTCTATGATAGGGAGATATATGGATGCCAATTCCGGATCAGCTTTGATGCGCTCAATGAATTTCATTTCATTATCGGTTCGACGACCCATCAAATCAGGATTTTGCAAAGCCAAAACCTGTCCACCGTAGAATTTTTCAGCATTTTTTAATCCAAAAATAAAATTTCGCAGACCACGCTCATCTCCATCTGCCGAATCATATTCGTAATATGCCTCAAGTCCCTTAATCCCTCGGGATATCAAACTATGATAAAACTTATCACTGTAAAGTCCGCGGTAAGTAAGTTGGGCCACAGTTTGTTGACGACTTGTGTTTCCTGGATTTCCAATCATAAATACTGCATCACCTTCGGTTACACCGGTCCTTGAAAATGGGAAAAATGTGTCAACTTGAAGGGGTTGATCATTATCATAAACCCGATAAAATGACATATCCAGATTGTAACGAGGGTACGTGAAATTATCGTCATCCCCACCGTAATAACCAATCTGAAGTTCCGGTGCCATTACAAGGCGGATATCGGTATAGCGACGGAAAAAATAAGCTGAATAACGTCCTCCGTTATATAATGACACAACCTGTACCGTGATATTCTCACCAGCTTCACTTTGTAAAGATTCCTGGAGTCCGGCAATTGCTGCTTCGCGTGCATCGGATCGTTGTTCTGGAGAAGCTGCGTCAACTTTTGCAAAAATTTTATCCGTTACATCGTGAATATCAATCAACTGATCGACGTAATAATCTTCGATTTTGCGTTCATCCGCGAGCGTAGTCGCATAAAAACCATCATCCAGCAATGACTCACCATCCATACTTACTTGGGAAATTTGTTCACGAGCACAATGGTGGTTGGTCATAACGAGGCCATTCGGTGAAATAAATGAGCCTGAGCAGTTTGGAAGTCGGACGGAACTCAAGCGAGCTTTTTCAAACCACGCATCGTTGGCATCAAATCCATACGTGGAACTGAAATACTTAGCCGGAGCATATTCAAAGGTCCACATTCTGCCGTTATCGAATTGTCCGGCTTCTACCGGAGTATAAGCAGGCAGGAGGTCAGCAACCGGCGAAGGCATTTCGATTTCCGGAAGCATGACAGGTTCAACGTCACGGGTAACTGTCTGCGGGGATGCACATGCTGCTGCAAAAATAAGCAGAAACACAGCAACCAACGATTTTAAGTGAATAGTCTTTTTCATAATGATAGTTCTAAGAGTTAATTGTCAATAATATTATTTCAGCCAGGTATCCAGCCAGTTATAAAATTCACGATGCCATAAAAGGCTGTTCTGAGGCGATAAAATCCAGTGATTTTCTTCAGGGAAAATAAGCATTCGACTCGGAATTCCCTTTCTTTGTGCTGCAGTAAATGCCTGAAAACTTTGTCCTAATGGAACCCGATAGTCACGCTCGCCATGGATCATCATAATCGGTGTATCCCAGTTATTGATGTATAAATGGGGCGAATGTTGATCGTAACTAACAGGACGTGGATCATCGAAATACGCACCACCAAAGTCGAAATGAGAGAAAAATAATTCTTCAGTTTCGCCATACATACTTTCGAAATTAAATACTCCGGCATGCGAAATGAATGTTTTAAAGCGTTTTTCGTGATTTCCGGCTAACCAGAATACCGTGTAACCGCCAAAACTAGCACCAACAGCACCCATTTTGGTTTCATCGGCATAAGGTTCCGCAGAAACATGGTCAATAGCACTTAGCATGTCTTTCATGGCTTGTCCACCCCAGTCGCCACTTATCTGTCGATTCCATTCTTGACCGAAAGAGGGGAGTCCGCGACGATTAGGTGCCACTACGATGTAACCGTTGTTTGCCATGACCTGAAAGTTCCATCGATAACTGAAAAACTGAGATACGGTTCCCTGTGGACCACCTTGTGCATATAACAACGTTGGATATTCTCGGGTTGGGTCAAAATCCGGTGGATAAATCACCCAAACCAGCATTTGTTTGCCGTCTGTGGTTTCAACCCAGCGTTTTTCAACATTTCCCATGGTCACGTCTGCTAATATTTCAGCATTCACATTGGTAAATGCAGTTGCACTACCATTGGATACATCTACTTTAAATAACTCCACAGGTGCGGACATCGACATCCTGGATGCTACAATTACCGGACGAATTCGTGTCCCGGCCAATGTGAATCCGGTGTAATCATGAATTCCATCAGTCAATTTGAAAATGTTCGGATCGGCCCGACGAGTTCTGAAATCGTAATAAAAAAGTTGAACTGTGGCTTCGATTCCGGTCAGGAAATAAATTCGATTTCCATCGACACTCCAGGCATGTGAGTTTACATTATTATCGAATCCAGCACTGAGTTCCCGGACCGCGCCGGATTTCATATCACGTACCATCAGTCGGTAGCGGTCGGCTTCATACATGGGAGTTTCCATACTGAGCCATGCGAGTTGAGATCCATCAGGAGAAAAAGCCGGATAGAAATCATATCCCTCGTTCGATTCTGTCAGATTGGTAGTGGATCCATCCGCCAAATGATACTGGTATAAATCGGAGTTGGTCGAGTAAGCAGCGTCGGTTCCTGTCAACTTTTTGGAGGTGTACACGAGCGATTTAGAGTCCGGACTCCAGGTTATCTGAGCCACACCACCGAAAGGTTTTAATGGTGTATCGAAAGTTTCGCCTTCCATTACATCAATGGGTTCGCCGGTAAGTTTTCCATTGTTATATGGCGCATAAAAAAGATGTCGATAGGTTCCATTGTGCCAGGTGTCCCAGTGCCGGAACATAAGTCCATCGATCATTCGGGCATTTGCATTCGGTAAATCGGGATGGATGTCGTTCGCGAGTGCATCCAGTTTGACATTTTTTGTGAAAGATATATACTGCCCGTTCGGAGCATAGAGAACGTTGCTGATGCCACCTGTGATATTGGTGATTTGAGCTGGACTTGTGCCATCTGGATTCATTTCCCAGAGTTGTCCGCCTCGCATAAAGCCGATTTTTTGTCCGTTTGGATTCCACATCGGTCCGGATCCGGTTGTTAGAGCAACACGATCGGTGCTATTGAGTGATTGTGAGTAGATGGTGGTTACGGATGTATTTGCTTCAGAATTGACATCAGTGACCGTAAAAAGGATGGTTTGTCCATCCGGGGAAGCAACCGGGGATCCAACGCGGTCAATTTCAAGCATTTTCTCGGCAGATAGTCCATTTTGGGTGTAGGCATTGGACGATGCGAAAAGCACAAGAGCTAGGATGAATATACAACGTCTCATATTCGTAGGTTTTGAATGAGTAAATAAGACTTAATTTACTTCTTTCTTAACCTCACTACAAACAATTCATTCTAGGGTTTGTAGTTCAATCAATTTGTGATTGGCTGAAATATTTGATGTTTAAATTTGAACACATTTTGGGAGATAATTAATAAAACGAATTGGTACAAAATGTGAATTGGCAGCCTGTTTCGAGAGCATAAAAAAAGGCGGATGATAAATCACCCGCCTCAAAAAAGCAGATTTTAGCTATAAATACTACTGATTTAGCTCATCCAGTGCTTTAATTCGAGCCGCTTCGAATTCGTTACCGGATGTCCAGGACATTTTTTCCGGAGCATTTGCAATACGGTATGCCACGCTGAAATACAGTTTCAAATCCTCGACGGTTCCTGAGAGGTCCCATGTGTCGTCGAAATTATCCAATGGGGTGTGATAGCGCTCACGCAGGTAATCTGTAACCCAATCTGCATGTCCCTCAGGCTTATCAATGTAATCGGAACCACTATCCATATACAACGCCGGAACCCCAACTTTTGCAAATGAAAAATGGTCAGATCGATAGAAAAATCCTTGTTCTGGTTGTTGGTCCGGAATAACTACACGTCCCTGTTTCGCCGCTTCTTCTTCCAGAATTGGATCTATGGATGTTCGACCGTACCCAATTGATACGACATCGCGGGTACGTCCAAACACACTCAACATATCGGTGTTGATATTGGCTGACATGGCACCGGCAGGGACCGGCGGATTCTGAGCGAAGTATTTGGATCCAAGTAGACCGGATTCTTCCGCACCGACTGCAACGAACATCAGACTTCGTTTCAGATCACTTTTTACCATGTTGAACGCATTTGCGAGATTGATAAGTCCGCTGGTTCCGCTGGCATTATCCATGGCACCATTATAAATCGAATCGCCCTCAACTGGGGCGCCAACGCCAAGGTGATCGTGGTGCGCTGAGAATACAACGTATTCATCTTTGTAAATAGGATCGTTTCCTTCAACCACACCGACCACATTTTTTGCCATCATCGTTCGATAAGTTGCATTCAATTCAATGTTAACCCGAATATTTCCAAGTGAAACCGGCTGAAAATCGGCACTATCTGCTGCTGCCATCAGTTCTTCCAGGTTCAGTCCGGCAGTTTCGAAAAGCTCAACACTGGGTCTGGATCCTAACCAACCGGCTATCTGAGTTGGTGCACGTTCTTCTGATTCCGGCATCAGCGTGAAGCGTTCGCGACCAAAACTATTGCCCACAACAGCCCATGGATATCCTGCAGTTGCAGTGGTATGGATAATAAGTACTCCGGCAGCACCAAGTTCCTGTGCGATTTCATATTTGTAACTCCATCGTCCGTAGTAGAGACGTGAATTGCCCTTGAATCCATCCACACCACCAACAGGATTGCCATTCTTCATGATCAGGATTTTGCCGGCGACATCGAGACCCTTGTAATCATCCCAATTTTCTTCCGGTGCAACGATCCCGTAACCGACAAAAACGAGTTCAGCATTACTGATATTGACCGATTCCTGATCCTGTGCAGGAGAAACCACCAGTTCGTTTCCATAGGGTACATTCATGACTTCACGTCCACCATTGGTGATACGAAGTGATGTATTTCGGTCGGTTGTTTGTCCCATAACGGGTACATCTTGTGTCCAACTACCATTCGGCATGCCCGGTTTTAGACCGATTTTTTCGAATTGCTCAATGATATAAGCGACGGATTTTTCTTCGCCTTCGGTCGCGGGAGCACGTCCCATGAAGCTGTCATCAGCCAAAACACTCACGTGTTCTGCGATGGATGCTTCGGTGATGGATGCTTTTGCATTTTCGGTTTGGTCGGGGGATGAGCAGGCTGCAATGACGGTAGTGGTCAGTGTGAGCACCGCTAATGTTCTCAATTTCATACAAATAGGGTTGATATAGAGGTATTGTTAGTGATTTCTCGTTTAGAAATCATGTTCATTGATTATTGACTCAATGAAATCGACTTTCGTGCTTTAATTTAGCCTATTCGTTGCTTAACCCAAAATGTAAGTGATTTTTCGGATTCCTGATCCTCGTCGAGGTCTTGCCACTTGAATGTAGCTTTTAACTCCGGATGTTCTGTATATCCACGCTTGTTCCAGAATCGATGCAGAGGAATGTACGTTGCCGGGCGACGTGGATGATCCATCGGACGATCAACGGCACAAAAAGTAGTTTTTTCATATCCCAATGTATACGCATGCGCCTCACGTTCTTCAAAAAAACGAACACCGATTCCTTGTCCACGATATTTTGCCAACAAAACGGACTCTCCAAAATAGAAATACTCGTTCTTGTCGAGTCCGGCCCGGACAAAAGCATCCCAGACCATCTCGTCCTCATCCTTCATAGGCATTCCGGTTGATGCGCCTACTACCTTGTCCCCATCCAAAGCCAACACCACGACAGTTTCATCCGATTTGGTGTATCGTTTCAGATATTTTTGTTCATATTCGATGGATCCATCATATAAATACGGGAACTCTCTGAACACGGTGATTCGAAGCTCAGCTAAAGCATCAATATATGGAAGGATGGATGCTCCGGTCAGTCGCTGGATTTTGATGTTGGACATTGGTCGTTTTATTATGTTGATTGTTGTTTAATAAATTAAACAGAATTCACATGTTGGTGCAAAAATCAAACTACATACTGAGCGATTCGTGTATAAAATATTGATTTTTAACTAACCAATCATCACGTGTAATAAGCAATGTGGATGAATGAGCTAAAAATAGACCGTTTCAATAGTGATTAGCTCCACATCAATTGAATTTGGTTACATATCTGATGTGTACAAAAGAACGTGCCAATTTGCTGAAAAATCCGTAAATTAAGGGACTTTAACAGAGATTTTAACTTGAAAATTATTTTATACTATGGCTATTGAAAGAACCCTTGCTATTCTCAAACCTGACTGTGTGCGCAAAAATCTTCAGGGTGCTGTTATTAAACAAATCCAGGATGCCGGATTTAAAATTCTTGGCATGAAAATGACCCGCTTGACCATGGATACTGCGGGTGGATTTTACGCGGTGCACAAAGAGCGTCCATTTTATGGTGAACTTTGTGAGTTCATGAGCAGTGGTGCGTGTGTGCCTATCGCTTTGGAAAAAGAAAACGCCATTGCGGACTTCCGTAAATTGATCGGCGCTACGAATCCGGCTCAAGCTGAAGAGGGGACTGTCCGTAAATTGTATGCTGACAGTGTAGGCGAAAACATTGTACACGGATCAGATTCCGTCGAAAATGGCTTAATTGAAATCGCTTACCACTTTACTGAATCAGAGTTGATCGCAAATCAAGCTTAATATTTTTAGACGATCATTTTTGAGGGTTTCCGGTTAATTGCCGGGAACCTTTTTTTATATAGATTTTTTGGTTTGCTCTCAGACCCCTAACTTACTCATGAATCGATTCTTACCACGAATTGGATGCATGTATGTATAACATTGGTCAATCAACTCAAATCCCTCAGATTCCTCGATGGATGATGTTGTGGTTGATTGCGATCATCTTGTTGGGAATGATTCCAGTTGGTGTGGCCAGCTCCACCCCGAAATTCTCAGCCGCCTACACCTATT
>DLXM01000047.1 GCA_003448835.1 Bacteroidota bacterium
AGCCCGTACACCCGCTCTCCGATACGCCGAAGTCCTTTAGGACCATGATATAATGCATAAGCAGCAGAAATTACCGCTAACAAAACCTGTGCGGTACAAATGTTGGATGTCGCCTTTTCACGACGAATGTGTTGCTCACGTGTTTGAAGAGCCATTCGGTATGCCGGCTTTCCTTCAGCATCGATTGAAACGCCGATAATCCGGCCCGGAATATTGCGCTTGTACGCTTCACGGGTTGCAAAAAACGCAGCGTGTGGTCCACCAAATCCCATCGGTACCCCGAAACGTTGTGAAGTCCCAACCACAACATCTGCCCCCATCGCACCGGGAGATTTCATCACAGTCAATGCCAGTAAATCGGATGCAACGGCAACCAAAACATCATTTTCATGAGCGGCATCAATAACAGCAGTCAAATCACGCACGTTACCAAAAGTATCAGGATTCTGAATCAACGCGCCGAAATATCCGGTATCACTTACATCCAAACGATCAACCGAATCAATCACCAGTTCAACACCAATAGGAATTGCTCGGGTTTGAATCACATCAATCGTCTGTGGGTGAGTATTCTCATCTACAAAAAATTTGGTTGCTTGTTTTTTAGCACCTTTTCGAAATCCCATAAACATACTCATCGCCTCAGCGGCAGCAGTACCTTCATCAAGCAATGACGCGTTTGCGATTTCCATCCCGGTCAGATCCATGATCATGGTCTGAAAATTGATCAACATTTCCAGACGTCCCTGTGCGATTTCAGCCTGATATGGTGTATATGCTGTGTACCATGCCGGATTTTCCAGAATATTACGCTGAATCACAGTTGGCAACACGGTATCGTAATATCCCATGCCAATAAACGAACGAAATACTTTGTTTTTACTGGCAATTTGCTTGAATTCTTTTAAAAAGCGATGCTCATTGAGTGCTTCAGGCAGATTTAAAGGCTTTCGAATTCTGATATTTTCGGGGACTGTCTTGTCGATCAGTTCATCCAGAGAAGAGACTCCGATAGTTGAAAGCATAGCTGCTTGTTGTTCTTTATCGGGTCCATTGTGACGAAATTCAAATTCATCACGCGAGTTAAGATCAATACTCATTTATGAATTGAAAAATAATTAGTGAGGGATTTCAGATTGCTTAAAATTACACGGCATAAATTACGGATAATTAGCCAAATGAACACTCCATATCACAAATCAATTCCGGAATTCAATGCACCAGTAATAAAATTTTACAGAGTACTTGATTAAACAGTATGCATGCTTTAGTTTCAGTTACCTCATTTCAATTCTGAATTTGTTTTGAATTTTATTCTCACATAAATGAATGATATTTTAAAATGTGTTGTTATCAGGTCACAGTTCGTAATCAGTTATCACAATTCTTACAATCGATGTTCCAAAAACATCAGATAATGACATGTTAAATCCGGAAATTCTACAGATTATTAGTGATTGCGCAAAGGATGAATCGTCCAAAGCAACACTCTCAACATTATTTAATGAGCTCAGCGCTAAATTAGATGAGTACAGTTCAAATCTAAGGCTACTTGAAGCAGCAATACGTTCAGACTACGATTCTATTCTAATAACTGAAATGAAATTAGATAATCCGGGTCCAAAAATTGTCTATGTGAACGACGGATTTACGAAAATGACCGGCTACACTCGCGAAGAAGTCATCGGAAAAACACCACGAATTTTACAGGGACCTAAAACCGACCGCACTGTACTCGATAAGCTTAAATACTCGCTTATTAATGGTAAATCATTCTTCGGTCAGACTATTAATTACAGAAAAGATGGCTCCGAGTTTGTGAATCAATGGGACATTCATCCATTGGTAGACGAAAAAGGAAATATTTCACATTGGGTTTCATATCAGCATGATATAACCGATCGCAAACGAGCTGAACAATCTGTAATCAATATCAATGCAGAAGCAGAAGCACTTTATGAAGAGTCCCACCGTACGTTTGTTGACATCGCTGAAGATGGTGAAATCGTTGGAGCCAACAAATCGTTTCGTGAGCTTGTAGGGCTGACAAAAGAAGAGCTCAAGACAATGAAGATTTGGGATGTCATGCCTGAGAAATTTGGCAATCTGCTCAAATCCAATTTCAAACAAGTCTGGAAAAACGAATTTGGTGAAGGTCGTCATTATACAATCATGCTACTGAATAGTGACAAAAATCCAGTTCAGGTTGAAATCCAAACCAAACTAATGGAACTCAACTCAGGGACTTTCATGCGCGGTGATATTTGCAATTTGACTCTTCGTAAACGCGTAATCGATACACTGAAAAAGCGCAATACCCACTATGCACAACTCTTTGAACGCAAAGTCGATTACAATTATGGCCTGATTTTAGATGATGAAAACCGTTTCAGATTCAAATGGATTTCAGATGGTTTCAAAAAAGTAACCGGTTACGGAGTTGAAGAGTGTCTGCATAAAGATGGCTGGGATATTATCATTCACCCGGACGACAAAGATCGAGTTATAGAACACATAAAAACGGCATTCGACGGACGATCCACTACCATGAATTATCGAATTTTAGCCAAAGATGGATCTATTAAAAACGTTCTGGGTTATGCCAAGCCTGATAAGAAGGACTCTAACGGTCAAATTTTAGCAGTTGTTGCTTCCACTATCGACATCACAAATCGCAAAGAGTCGACTGTTTAGATCATTTTACAGATTGGCACAGCTCGATTAAGACACCATGAGCTTCTTTTGGATGCAGAAACACGATTAATTTCTGATCAACACCTTGTTTCGGTGATTCTGATAGCATTTGGTAGCCATGTAAAATGTACCGCTGAATTTCACCCTTGATATCATCCACTTCAAACGCAACATGGTGCATGCCTTCACCCCTCTTGGCAACATATTTGGATATCACAGAGTCGGGTGTAGTTCCAGCTAACAATTCAACTTTGGACTCCCCTGTCTGAAAAAAAGCTGTTTCAACGTTCTCACTTTCCACAATTTCACGTTTAAAACACGGCGTATTCAATAAAGACTCATACTTTTTGATGGCCTCTTCGATGTTTTCTACTGCAATTCCAATATGATCTATATGCATGGTTAGTTCAAATCAGGATTCTGGGTATCATCGTCCAACGAATCCGGATGAGGTAAACCATTATTACCGGAATCGAGTGAATCGTCATTGGAAATACCATCATTTCCAGTATCAGATGGTCTTGTTTCAACTCTTTTTGAATCTGAAATCAAGCCTTGTGTCGCTTCATCAGGTTCTTCCAGCTGGGTACGCAATTCAAGCAACAACTGACGATGTTCCGCCATGTCGTCATCTTTCAAGATTTCATCAATTTCGCGTGGTTTTGGAAGTTCTTCGACGCTCGAAATCCCAAAATGCAAAAGAAAAGTATCGGATGTCCGGTATAACAACGGCTTTCCGGGAGAATCCCGTCGTCCTGCGACAACAATCAGTTTCTTCTCTAACAGAGTTCGCAGAATATAACCGGAGTCAACCCCACGTATTTGCTCGATTTCAGGCTTAGTTATGGGCTGTTTGTAAGCTATAATTGCAAGAGTTTCGACAGCGGACTGTGAAATTTTACGAGACACATTTTCGTGCTGAATATATTGCAACCATGGATGAAATCGAGCATCGGTTACAAATGTATATCCCCTGCCGCGATGAACAATCGAAAAACTACGACCAGACTCTGAGTACGATTCATTCAATCTTACTATAATACTGGAAATTTCCGGGGAAGTAATTACCAGAGAAGCATCTTCGCGCAAAAGTGCCTGGCAGATTTCATCGGAAGTCACTGGTTCAGAACTGGCAAAAACCATGGCTTCTACAATAGCCGGAATACTGGTACCCAAATTTGATGCCTGTTCGTTAGAGTTACTCATGTCTGATTATACTGAAATTTTGGGAATCAAAATAACCTGGTATTGTGAATCATTTTAGAATGTTTTTTCAGCTGCTTCACGTCTTTCACGAATCTGTTCGATTAATTTATCGCGTTGTTTTAGTCCTGCTTTGATCCCATAATACGCTCCAAGAGTAGCACCAACTGTAATCGTCAAATAAAATGTAATAGATTCAGATGGCATAGAAAATTTCTCATGGAAATGTGCAAATACTGCGGTTGGGACCACAAAAAACGGGATCAATATGTAAGGAAATGAGAAATTCGAGTTCGTTTTACGTATATATCGACGCGCAATTGACAATGATAGACTAAAATAAATGAGTCCATAGACTACCAAAACCAAAGTCCCGATCCAATCCGGTCGCAACAGAAATGGGTAGAATAAATTTGTAAAGATATAGACCATCATTCCGAGCGTAAACGACGCGGTAACGTAGGCAACAATGCGAGGATAATTAGGATTCATGAATACGTATTAGAACTGTTCTAAGTCTGGCTCAAAATCAGTTACTGGCTTGAATTTGCTGTTTTGGTAAAATCCATTGAGTTGGATCAAGTGTAGTGATACCATCTTTTAATATGAGTACTACTGTTGTTCCTTTCGACGAGTTTTCAGAACCCGATCGTCCTAGAATATCACCGGCACGAATATACATATGTTCTGTGACGAGTACCTCAGACAAATTCGCATATATCGTTCTATAACGTCCGTGATTAATCATCACAAAGTTATCAAAATCTGCTGCCTGAGCGACTAAACTCACATATCCTTCATGAATAGCCTGAACCGGACTATTTGCATCTGTGCTGATTTCAATACCCGGATTTGGTACTCTGGTTCGATAAACGGGGTGAACTTTATCACCGAAAGGCACGGAAATCACTCCTTTTGCAACCGGCCAGCTTAATTTCCCTTTTGAAGCTAAGAAATTTGCTTCCAATGCTGCCAAAGCCTCTGCTGAAGGTAGTGCAGATGGACTCGTCACCGGCGTTGAGTATCGTTCTATAGCTGCTTCACGTTCAACTGCATCAGTAATATTTTGCGCTGCTGCCAGGCGTCGCAATCTTTCTTCCTCTAATGCTCTAATCCGTTCAGTCTCGAGACGTTGAACCCGATCTAATTCAACAATTGTCTCATTCAAAACTTTATTAAAATTCTCTACATCCCGTCTGGTCTGGGACAGTTTATCCTGCATCTGACGACGATTTTGCTGTAGCTGAGTAATATTTTGATTCTGTCGTCTGCGGGTATCTGCCAGTTTAGTACGAGCTTCGCGCACTTCATCTACGTTTTTCTGGATGTCCTCACGTGCAGCAATCATCTCCTCTTCTTTACGCTTTAATTCCTGCTGAACTGTTTCAATCTGTGTAGCCTGACGAGTTCGATGTTCCTCAAAACGTCTTAAATAAAAAGCTCGCACCATCATCTGATTGAACGAACCCGATGTAAATAAATAAGCGAATTCGGGCACACGACCATGTTTATATAGATAGGTTAAACTCTGTTTATAATTTTCAATAAGTCGTTCAAGTTCTGCTTTGTTCGCATTATAATCGCGTTGTAAAACCTGGATCTGTTCACCAATTTGTCGACCTTGATCCTGAAGATTTTTAATCATTGCATCTCGTACTGCAATTTCGCGTTCAAGTGCCTGAAATTCACGATACAGAGATTCGTAACGGTTGTCGGACTCACGAATTTGTTGCTCATATCCCAAAATGAGCTCAGTAAGGGTCCGAATCTCCTGATTTGTTTCTTGTTGACGTTTACGAAGTTCTTCTCTGATTCGATTAAAATCCTGAGAATACCCGTCCAATGGCAGGATTAAACACACCGTAAGCACCAAAAAGAGGCTAACTATGTAATTTGGTTTCATATCAGGATTGTGTTAGGGTCTTTCAATTCGAACGTGAGATGGAATGTTCAACGTCATATCCAAAAATGCGGGATTTACATCAATCGACTGCACCGATAAATAAATATTCGACCGTTTATCTTTTGTTGTGATCTGGATGTTACGGGGAAGTCGATATCCGGCAACTTCCATATGATTCCCAAAAAGATACGTCGAAAATGCGAAATTATTCAGGATATATAAGTCATACTGTAATAAATCGCCGGTTTCTTTGTCAAAAACCATGGAAACCTGATCATCAAATGTAATACGCCAGGCAGTTTCACTTTCAAAAACACGTCGTGGAGTCCGTTTCTGTAAATCCGGATTTAGAATTTGAAGCAAATTAACCGCATAGAATCCGTTTTCAAACAAAACATCATGATCTGCATTACTAACCCGCTGAGCAAACTGGTCGATTCGGTTATAAAAAGTTACAGAGTCCGGTTCCACCAATAAGCTCCCACCTTCAATTCCAAGATTATTTCGAAAAACCATCAAGGTTCGGTCACGGTCTGATGTAAAAATCACTCCTGACCGCTCACTACTCCCCGGACCACTATACTGCGCCCTGGCACGACCCGAGATACCTTCAATGGGCGTTTCGAGTCCTCGGAGTTCTCGAAGTACATCTGCCGGATTACGATCTGACGGGATAAATTCGCCGTTTAAAACGATATTTTTGGGTGAAGTACAAGCCCCAACCACTACCATTAAAATGGCTGTAATTAAAAACCGAATCCTGGATTTTGCAACGTCCAATGGTTTAATTTAACTCCAGTTTTTCCAACAAATGAATGCGTTCGGGATCAGAATCAAACGATTTTTCCCACCACTCTTGTGCCTTTTCTTCCTCACCAAGTTTATCATATACATCACCCAAATGCTCAAATACAGTTGCACTTCCACCTTTTTCGGCAGCTGAAGCGATGTATTCAAGTGCTTTATTATAGTCTGCCTTCAAATAATAGATCCATCCCAGTGTGTCTAAATACGATGGGTTTTCAGGTTCAATTTGAAGTGATTTTTTGGACATTTCATACGCTTTTTCCAATTCCTGATTGTTTGTACTCAGGTAATAAGCATAATTATTCAGTGCTGTTGCGTTATTGGGATCCAAAACCAAAGATTGTTCATAAGCATCCCATGCCTCTGTTTTTCTGTCAGCGGTATATAATGCATCACCCAGACTTCCAAATACAACAGATTTGAACGATCCTCTTGCCGGAGCCTGAGTCGATAACTTAAGCCATGTAATTCCCTGATCGGTTTCACCGGTGAATGTCAAAGCACTTCCCACAAAAAATCGAATAAACGCATCTTCGGGGACATTTTTTTCGGCTTCATCACGCATTCCCAACAATGTGTCGAAATCACTTTGACTGTATAAAAGCTGAATCAGTTGACGCCAGGCTGGTTCATTTTCTGGCATCAGGCGGATGGTCTCCAATAATCGAACTTTTGCAGCATCAAAATCTTCAATTGTCAAATAAAAATCGGCTGCCAGTGCTTGTGCAGCAGCATCGTCCGGATTTTCGATAGCATAAACATCAATAATTTCAGCCGTTTTCTCCCGAAGTGGAATATTTTCGGTATCCCGGACAAACGTAGCCATTAAAAATTGAACCAATTCAACTTTAGTTTTTGATTCAACAGTAGAATCTCTCATCACATCCAGTAAATGTTTACCAGCTTCTTCCCATTGATTTTGTTGAATGTAAAGATCAGCTAACGCCATTTTAATTTCAGGTCGACCGGGGTTTACAGTCAATGCTTTTTCGTAGATTTCCAGTGCTTTCTCGGGCTGACCCATCTCGATATATTGGCTTCCCAAAGACTGAAGAATTGCAGGATTTTCAGGATCTAAATCAAAAATAATCTGAAGTTCTTTTAACGCACCTTCTTTATCCTCAAGTTGTGTGAAATTTTGATACCGTTGGTAATGTACCTGCATATCAGAACCATGGACAGCAATAATTCGTGCATAAATGTCATTCGATTCTGCATACATAGCCTGATCTGAATACGATGTAGCAAGGAAGTACATGATATCAGCATCATTCGGTATTTTTGTATCGGCAAATTTGAGTGTCTCGATCACCTGACTAAGTTGTCCTGCGCGAAAATNNGACGATTATCCGGCTCGAGATCTACAGCTTGTTTACCATAATACGCAGCGTTGGTAAAGTCACCGGTAAACATGTAAGCATCGGCCATCGCAAAATTAACCCCTGCATGATCCGGTAATTTGATGTAAGCCATCGTCAACAAGTCCAGAGCCTCATTGTACTCCTCTAATTCAAAAGCAGTGAGTCCCTTTATGTACAAGTCCCGGGCCTCTTCCAGCTCTTGCTCGGTGTACTGAATTACAGGTTGCTGGGATTGGACAGACCGTGGTTGCGAATCAGCAACCTCCTTTGAAGTTGAGCATGAAACCAAAAAAAGAACTAAGAATAGCGATACAAGACGCTTCATAGAAAAATGAAATTTAAAAGTACGATTTAACTAAAAATACGAAAGTTAACGTGTTTATTTTTTTACCAGTGGATGAAGTTCCTCAATCAATTTTCGGCAACTTCGTTCAATAATATCATAAACCTGATCGAAGCCATCTTTCCCACCGAAATATGGATCAGGGACTTGCCCGTCATCCGGATCCGGATCAAAATCCCGCATCAAGATGACCTTTTCTTTCAAATCCTCGTTGTTCGTAAGGTGAACTATATTTTCATGATTACTATAGTCCATAGCAACAATCAAATCATAATATTCCAAATCCATAACTTCGAATTTTCGAGCCCGGGACAACAACTTCACCCCACGTTCCTCAGCAGTCGCTCTACTTATCGAATTAGCAGGTTCACCAACATGATACGCTCCGGTTCCGGCTGAATCTATTTCGAAAAATGAACCAAGTCCAGCTCGAATGATCAAATGTTGAAAAACACCCTCTGCAGTTGGACTCCGACAAATGTTCCCTAAACAGACAAAGATAATTTTATAAGGTTCTACTTTAGAAATCGTTCTACGTGAAATTTCGGTCATGATAAAACAGTTAATTAATAACAAATAAACGCTAAAATGGTTTGATTAGTGTAATATATCCATTTTAGAATGGTATTACGAAATCAACTGAACAGAAACTTGAACGAATTACCTCCATTTCGGTCAAAATCCGTATATTCGAACCATAAACTTTCATGAAAACCGATTTGTATGAGCCACAAAGAATGGTTAAAACAGGCTGAAAAAGCGCTTCGAGGCAAGAGTGTATCTACATTGGAACGAGAAACATCGGACGGCATAAAAATAAAGCCGCTTTTTACCAGTGAGGATGTCAATCAGGAGGCTCAGGCTGAACAGTGGCCCGGTGTATATCCATTTACCCGCGGACCATATCCCACGATGTACACACAGCGTCCATGGACCATTCGACAGTATGCCGGGTTTTCAACGGCTGAAGAATCAAATGCGTTTTACCGAAAAGCGCTCGCTGCCGGACAAAAAGGTTTGAGTGTTGCATTCGATCTGGCAACACACCGGGGATATGACTCCGATCATACACGAGTTACCGGTGATGTGGGAAAAGCCGGGGTTGCGATTGATTCTGTTGAGGACATGAAAATTCTGTTTGATGGAATTCCTCTAGATCAGATGTCCGTTTCGATGACCATGAATGGCGCAGTCCTGCCCATAATGGCCATGTACATTGTGGCCGGATTGGAACAGGGCGCCAAGTTGGAAGAACTCGCCGGAACCATTCAAAATGACATTTTAAAGGAATTCATGGTCCGAAACACCTTTATCTATCCACCCGAACAATCCATGAAAATAGTAGGAGATGTCATAGCCTACATTGCCCAGGTAAACAATGAGTCCTTTTGTCCATATTTTCATGCATCTATTAATTAGAATATGCCCAAATTTAATTCAATTTCCATTTCTGGTTATCACATGCAAGAAGCCGGGGCTGATAGTGTTTTGGAATTGGCGTTCACCCTTGCGGACGGTTTAGAATACATTCGAACGGGATTGAAGGCGGGCTTGGATGTGGATCAGTTTGCACCGCGACTTTCCTTCTTCTGGGGAATTGGAATGAATTTTTACATGGAAATTGCAAAGATGCGATAAGCAAGGAAGTTGTGGGCTGAATTGGTGCAGCAGAAATTCAAGCCGAAATCTACGAAATCGCTACTTCTTCGAACTCACTGTCAAACTTCCGGTTGGTCCTTGACCGCCAAAGATCCCTACAATAACATTATCCGAACGACGGTGGAAGCGATGGCTGCAGTTCTAGGTGGGACTCAGAGTCTCC
>DLXM01000250.1 GCA_003448835.1 Bacteroidota bacterium
GAAAACGTCCGTCAAGTTCATCGATCAAAAATATTACCCTTGATGAAATTCAAGAGTTTCATCGCGTAAAATACACCCCAACAGCAATGACGTTCGCAATTTCGGGTGATATCGATCGAACAGAAGTTGAAAATGCCATCAACAATTCATTTGGGATGCTTGAAAAAAGAACCACTGATGCACAGGGTAGTAAGTATCTGACATCCGATGATGCAACTTCGGTTACCCCACCTACGGGTATAAAATTAGTCACTCATGATCTGGACATTCGCCAGGGATTGGTGATGATGGGCCATCTAGGAATTCAGGGACAACCCGAAGATCATGCTGCTATTGAAGTCATGCACCATATACTTGTTGGGGGCGGTTTTGTATCCAGAATGATGGAGTTATTACGAACTCAAACCGGAATTACATCCGCCGTTTATGGCAAAATTGAACCGGGAAGAGGGGAAATTAACCCGTATGTGTTTAGATTTGGAGGAAATCCGGAGTCGATAGCACATGGAATTTATCTCGCGCATCAGGAAATCCGAAAAATGCACGAAAATGGTTTAACACAGGAAGAATTTGAATCTGCAAGGACCGCTTTCGCCGATGGACTCATCCCCGCCAGTTATGACACTCCCCACAAAATTGTTGAGCGATTAGCCCAAAAACAGTTGTTTGGATTATACGATTATCAATCTCCGCAATATTTAAATTATTACGCCGGGGACAATATTGATCTGGATGCAATCAATTCGTTGACACTCGATGATGTAAACAAAGCAGCACGTAAATACCTGAACCCGGAAAACATGATCATAACGTTGGTTGGTCCACTTGACTGGATCAAATCTTCGGCAAGTAGTGAATCAAAGTACATATTCGATTAAGTAAAATATTGATTATCAGTGAGTTAATACTCTTGCATCAATTACCTATTTTAATTAGCATTATTTCATGAATGCAAAAACACTACAAAAACTTCTGAACAACTCGCTTGAGATCATTTGTACAATTGATGAATCGGGTCAGATTGTATGGATTAATGAGGCTACATTTCCGGTATTAGGCTTTACTGCTGATGAAATGATCGGAAAACAGTTCATTGATTTTGTAGTTCAAAGTGATCAGGAAAAATCAATAATTGCTTACAAGGATATTCTAAAAGGGACCTCAATCACAACTTTTGAGAGTACTTGCTGGCGTAAAGACGGCACTACTTCACAGTTGAATTGGTCTGTACTTTGGTCAGAAGAACAAAAATTAATTTATTGCATCGCAAAAGATAGCACAAATCAATCCAGACTTCGTCAATTACTCGATGCCGCAACAAAAATGGCACGCATCGGTAGCTGGGAGGTAGATTTAATTAATGATACGGTATATTGGTCTGATATAACCCGAGCGATTTATGAAATCGATGAGCACTTTAATCCAACCCTGGAAAATGGAATAAGTTACTACAGAGAGGATTACAGAGAATTTGTTACTGAACAGGTGATGAATTGCATCCAACATGGTACGCCCTTCGATTTTGAAGTCCCACTCATCACCGCCAAAGGAAATTTATGCTGGGTTCGAGCCATTGGTCAACCGGAATTTAAGGATGGTAAATGTGTTCGGATTTTTGGTAGTTATCAGGATATCCATGATCGAAAAGTTACAGAACTCCGTCTCCAGAATACTGCCGATAACATACCAGGGGCAATTTTTCAGTTTATCTTGAAACCGGACGGTTCTGACCAATTGCTAAATTTATCAAAAGGATCAATTGATCTATGGGGAATGGAACCTGAAGATTGCATGGCCGATACAAGCATTGTTTGGAAGCAATTTAAAGATGGCGGCGACTATGATAAAGTAATTGAGTCGATGCAAATGGGAGCTTTTACACAAAAGCCATGGTTCTGTCAATGGCGAAGCCTGCGTACTGATGGGAAACTGAGATGGCACGAAGGAAATGGACGTCCCCAAATATTAGCGGATGGATCAGTTTTATGGGATTCGGTCATAACCGATATTACAGATAAAAAATTAGCTGAAACAGAGCTTCGTGAATTGAATCTTGAAATAGCAGAACGTGCTCGTCAACTTGCCATTTCAAATGCAGATTTAGATCAGTTTGCGTATGTGGCATCTCACGATTTACAGGAACCACTTCGTATGATAACCAGTTTTCTGGCCCAACTTGAAAAACGATATGGTACGGATCTTGATGACAAAGCTAAACAGTACATCCATTTTGCTGTGGATGGTGCTCAGCGAATGAGACAGATAATTCTGGATCTACTGGACTACTCTCGCGCCGGATCAACTTTAGAAGACCCCATTAAAATAGATTTGAATCAAATTGTAAAAGAGATTTGGGCTCTGCAAAGCAAACTGGTTATCGAAAAGAATGCAAAAATTAAACATGACAAGTTGCCATTAGTCCGGGCACATAGAACCCCGTTAAAACAAATTATTCAAAACCTGATCAATAATGCACTTAAATACACAATGGATGGCGTTCAACCATTGGTAGAAATTAATGCAAACAACCAACCTGATGAATGGATTATATCAGTTAAGGATAATGGCATTGGCATCGATCCGGACTACTTTGATAAAATATTTGTGATTTTTCAGCGACTTCATACCCCAAAAAAGTATGACGGAACAGGAATTGGATTAGCTATTGTCAAAAAGATCGTCGAAAATGAGGGCGGTAGAATTTGGGTCGATTCAACTCCCGGAAAAGGTAGTACTTTTTATTTTACGATCAGGAAGTGAACCGGGAGTGAAGGAGAGAAGAGGTGAAGGAGAGTAGGGGTGATTCAGTGCGTAGTCTAGCGATTTAGATCGTAAGCGGAACGAGAAAGTAAGGAGGTCATTTATTGAGCCAGATCATAAATTCATCTTTGAAAGATTTCCCAATCGGAATTGACGTCGTTCCACTCATGATGTAATTCCCTTCAATAAATTCAATTGCACCTCTCGATACAATCCACGATTTGTGAACTCTGAAAAATTGTCCGCGAGGTAACGATTCTTCAATATTTTTCAACGTCTCGTGTACCAAAATTTTACGTCCAACGGTGGTTATATTTACATAATCACCTATAGATTCCACAAAACGAATATCATCCATCTCAATAGGCCAGGTTTTTTTGTCCGATTTGACAATCAATTGCCGTGTTGCCCCAACCGAAACCAAAACCCGGGACTCCACTTTCTGCACCGCTTTTAGAAATCGCTCAAAAGAAAAGGGTTTTAACAAATAATCTACCACATCCAATTCATATCCTTGAAGTGCATAATCAGGGTACGCCGTAGTCAAAACGATAGCAGGATAACTTTCTAAAGTTCTTAACAATTCAATCCCGCTTAATCGAGGCATGTTTACATCCAAAAACATAAGATCTACAGACTGTTTCTTCAGAACTTCCATAGCCTGAAGTGCTGAATTGCACGATCCAACTAACGATAATCCCGGCATATCAGTGATATAACTTTCCAGAATTTCCCGCGCAATTGGTTCATCATCAACTACAAGACACTTCATAAATCCCCCGATCTGCTTGTTCTTAATTCCAAAATTACTTTGAAAATGTCATCAATTTGACTCACTTCCAGTGTATGTT
>DLXM01000031.1 GCA_003448835.1 Bacteroidota bacterium
CGCCACCCCATGCTGTATAATTTTCCAATGCCTCTGATACAATTTCAACCCACTGGGAATCAGTCAATTCATCATCTTGAATTGGAGAACCTAATAAAGACTTAGTTCTATAAACTAAATCTTCAATAGTTTTAATTGTGGGATTGAGATAAGTGCTTAGATATGAAGATGCATCAGACATTAATTATATTTATTCGGCTGGCGGTTCTGGGGCTGTATCTTCTCCACCACCACCTTCTGGAAGTGCATCGCCGCCACCTCCGACATCACCTTCAGGTGGTGCTCCAAAATCCGGTGCTCCAGCATCATCACCCCCAGGAAGTGACGGACCTGCTCCCATACCGCCACCCATACCACCGCCGAGATCGCCTTCCATACCTTCCATCTCTTCCAATGCTTTCTCACGGAAGTCAGGACCGCTTGCTTCAATTTGTGCGAGTTCCCAACGAAGGGCTGCATCTTTTTGCATCAATGCTCTGTTTTGAATAATTTCATCGTCAGTCCACCCAAAATATTTCTTCTGTGCATATGTTGCAGAGACAAAATCTTGACTTGCAATATTACTATAATTATCCAAGCGCATTTGAAGTAGTTGTTGTTCACGAATCTGATGAAACTGCGAAGGTTCATTCATTTTTATATCAAAATCATCTTCTTCAAGTTCGTATTGATCCCACCAAGACATTCCTTCATCCTCAACTTCTTTAATTTGTCCGTTGAGGTATTCAAATGTTCTTGCGACATCGTTATGTGATTCGATCAATGTCTCCAATTGTTTTTTCTGTTTTTTTGATTCATGAAGGACAGAATTTAAAGATATGATTTCAGCCTTTATTTTTTTTAATTGTGAGGAGGTTTGTTGAAGTGTCTGAGTCAAATCCTCAAGAACACTCTCGCGACGTTCTAGGATTTGTTCATTTAAACAAGTAACAGTCTCCCATCCAATATCATCTAGATAAGTTTGAGTCGAATCTGAGATCATCCCAACACTGACATTCATTTTATGAGTTGGATCATTACGATTCACCACAGGAACATTTTCTATTCCGTGTTTTTTTGCAAATGCAATTGATTTTCGTCCACGTAATTTTAAATGAACTATGAATGCATTTCGAATTGCAGCAGCCCAAACCTTTTGAATTTGTATAATGAATTCTGCAAATCGAAGTTCTTCTCTAGTAATAGCTTCACCGTCAGAAAATGCTGTTTCCGAATTTAAACGACCAAGTGGCACATGGAGTGCAACATATAATTTCTGAACGAAATATGTTAATGTGCTTAAGTTATCAGCAGATTGTTTCCCACCACCAACTGACTCAACTGTTGTCCCTGCACCATCGCGAGTTTTCGGGAACCAATAATTATCTATCATCCCTTGTGGATCATATACGTTTTCAACATTCCCGCTTTTATTGATAGTTTTCTTAGACCAGAATGATGCCATTAAACGCTTTACATATTGTTCAGATTTTGCTGCTGGTAAATTTCCAACATCAACATTGAACACTAAGCGTTCTGGTGCTCTTACTAACATATATATTACTGTTGCATCTTCAATGAGATGTAATTGGCGATATGGGCCATGTGCATGAGATAGCAATGGAATGCGATGCTTTTTACCAGATGTTTCCCATTCATCGTTTGCAATATAAGTAATCTGTTTCTCGTTTAAGAATAAAGGTTGTGTTAATTTATTTTGGGAGATAGTTGTTTGAGCAGTATATTTTCCCCATTGATACGGATAATCATCATATTCTTTTGGTCTTAGGATAAAACAATCGATTAATTCATTATCTAAATCATAATAGAGTGGGTCAATTCTTTCGGCGGCAATTCTCCGAGTTCCGATAATTCCTAGTTCAGGTTTTTTTGCAGAAACTAAGTTTTCGAAAAACAGTTCACCTTCAATGATCCAGTCTTTTGCATACAACCAACCCTTTTCTTCAAATTTGAAGACATTTAGAAATTTTTTAAATTCATCTTCGATAAGAGTTTTAATTTCTTCATTATAATCACCGCGTAATTTACATTTGAAAATATCACCGCGATCATCACGCTCAAAAACCTCATTACATATTTCTCGAATTGCATTTTCCACATAAGGATAATGTGACATTTGTCGATAATCTACAATACGACGTTTTTTATTATCAGATGTGACGCTTGACATCAACTGATGATAATACATATTAGGAATTCGACCACCATTTGTGGTGTATTCCATTTGATTATCATATTGATTGACAGTGGAAAGTCTTTGTAGTTTTTTCTCTTTAGTTACTGTCGGTTCATCAAAAATCTCCCATTTTGTGTTCATATCTTGCATGGTGGTATCTGCAAGCAGTCCACGCACGAAAGGAAGAGATTTTATTGTTCTATCAACTGGATTCATGTTATTTATTTATAGTTAAAGGATGGTGAATTAAAGTAATCTAGTTTATATTATATTGAAACATAATTTCTATGATCGCTCTTTACATCTGCTATAGTGAAGTTAAACCTTCTCAAACGAGGTTGGCCCCATAGTGCAGGAAGCCATAATTAGAAGAAGCAAGATATGTTGCAGTGAACTCATGGTAGGTATCAGTAACCACCGAGATAGGAGGCATAATTACCATTAATCGTTGGCGCACTACCGTTAACATTGGCCACAGTGCTCGAATAGCCAACTATGGTTGGCGTGCTTCCATTAACTGAAGAGACGTATGAATTGGTAACGGTTAAAGACCCAGATGATGTTTCTGTTCCAAATTCGTCAAATCCGCCACCTATATAAACACCTGTCCCATCAATAGAGGAACTTATCAGATAGACAGACCCGCCTTGTGACGGCCCCCCAAAGCTTGACCCATTGCCTCCTACTGCGTTAATATAATTAGCCCTGAGGCTACCATAAACCGATAAGCTACCACCACC
>DLXM01000072.1 GCA_003448835.1 Bacteroidota bacterium
CGGTTTTAGATTCTCTTGATATGGATTATACAACAACGATACAACAGGTTAATGATCAGATCAAAAATGTGTACGCATATTTGGAATCAGTGAATGAATATGATCTGACCGATAAGCAGATTGGCGGAATTATTAGGGATCTGAAAAAGCAAACAAAGGCAGCTGAAAATGCCCTCAAAACGCTCACTGGGGATGGAATTAGTGATTCAGAATATTCAGAGATGGAGAAAAAGCTTCACGACCAATTGACATCCTTCATTGATTCTACGAAAATTCCAGAAACCTACAAAATAATGTTGATTGATCTGCTTCCAATTACCATGTCCCAAATATTACCAAAAAAAGAACAATTTGCTTATCTTCTTCAAGTGATGTTGACTATTTTGGTATGTTCGATTGTTTTATTCCATCTTGCTCGGATAACCGCCCCACATGCTGTACGTTCACGATATCCGAACACTACGGAGTTATTCGATCCTCTTGAGTATTATTCGAAAGATTCTCCCTTGGTTGTAAACATGCCAGAGTTATTCAAATATACTCAAATTGCTATTGAACGACTAGATTTACTCTACGATCTCTTATTTGCTGGATATCCTAAATGCGATAATCAAGAATAACCATAAAACCAAGATTGAGAAAATCAAGGAGCAGTTCTATATTTTTTCTGGTTTAGGTTCGCTCTAAAATTCCAAAATTGGAGTAAGCCGTTAAGAATAAGTGAATTCTTCCGACCCTGATCGAAAGAAACAAATGAATAAGGAGAAAAATTTACTTGATTTTTATTTCTGAAAGACACTCCTTAAAAATATCATTTATAGTGAATTCAAGACCGTCAGCCCAAATGCCGATACATCGAAATTGGTTCGAGGCATTATTAAAGTATATTTCTCGAAGCTCGGAATTAGTAGGGATTTTTTCATTAATGTCTGACTCTGTAGACTCATTTTTTTGAGAAATATTGTCACTCTTATGCTGAATAAGTTTTTCAACATTTCCAGGAACATATTCTGTATGGATCGAAGATACAAGCATGTACCAATTCGATCTACTTTTCGTCCCTTCATAGGTATATGCGAAAATGCGTTTCCATTCTTCGGATAACGCATCAAAACTATGAAGTAAGGAAATTAACGAGTACGTGTATAAGAAATCAAGACACCACATTTGTAGGTCCTGTATTTGCTGATAATTAATTTCACCGAATCTTTTCGAATCTTCGAACATGAATTGGATAAGTGTTGCGCATTTACTCAAAGTAACCGCTCTGTCTTTCAAATCCCATAATGTCTCTAACATTTTTTTATTGGGTTTTGGGAATGTATTTCCGGAAGGGCTTTTAATCGCAGTAAACAGGGTTCTATTAATTTTATTGATTGCTTGAATTGTATTGGAATTATCGATTTTTATCCAAATTGCGAGATGAGATTCGTTTAGGGCAAATTCAAGCTTTGTTTCATCCCAGAATTCAATTGTCGGTTCGAACTTGATTATCTGATCTCGAAAACTCTGTGCAGCGCCATTAAGGTAAAGATAAATTCTATGATCGGCAGAATGTTGAGATAATTGCAGGACTTGACCAAGATCGTTAACCTTTGGTTTCTTTTTTACAGCGATAAGTATCTTTTTTTGAGTAATTTTATGAGAACATTCCAAATCGATACCTTTTTCGTTCGCAGGATCTTCACGATGACGCCAAATAATGTCATAGCCAAGACGTTCAAAGTGAATTTTTAAAATTCCCTGGATTTCAACTTCAGAGAATTCACTCCAAGGTATCCCTTTGGAGATCGAGTTTCCCAAAGAAAAATTTATTTCATTAACATCTTCGTCGATCTCGTCTTGAGATCTTTTGAAAAATCTTTCTATCATCGTTCGATATGAATGTATAATGAATTACTAGTTGATTTCCTTTTCCCCGTAGTTTAAAAAAAAAATTTCAGACGAAAAAATAGTTAAATATAGTGGAAAAAGGAAAAGCCGGATGGGGAGTAAAGAATGGTACAACCCACGAAATACACAAATCTCCTTAAAAAATAGAAAAATGCAAGAACTTTCTTCACCGTTAGTTCACTTAATGTTGTTTACATTCATCGTCGGAATTGTATTACTAATCCATGGCATCTTGGCTTATCTCAATTTATCAATTGAAAAAGTTGTATTTGATGCGTTGGTTTTGTATTTGTTGTTTGAAAAAATGCTTCTATAATTCTGTTGGATTTACGATTTTTCCTTTTGTTTCTTCCTGAAATATGCAGTTCTACATGCACCTATGCAAAACTTTGCCTTTTTATGTTTGTTATTTGGAAGATGTTTTCCGCAATTTAGACAATATCTATGCTTATCCAAATCGGTGAGTGGATTGAATCCCATCTTTTTCAATGTTGATCGACACATATCACAATATTTTTGATTAGGATACACTTTGTTGAAATGTCGGCCGCAATGTTTGCATCTCGGAATGATATCAGGAAATTGAAAATTTTTAAAGGGTTTTTCATATTCAGTTCTATCTTCCGAATCCCGGGTTCTCATAATTCCTGTAATCCACATTAAATGTAAAATCGAATAACGCATGACAAAATCTTGGCTGATAACGATTGACCATGGATCTCGATTCACTTGGTTTTTTACAAACTTCCGGGGAATTCTTTCATTAGTGATTATGTGATTTACATCCTCGATGCTGGGTACAAAAAAAACTCGTGCAAAGGATGAACCTTTTTTTATGTAAAAATGGGGTTCCTGGGGAAATTGTTTTTGAAATTCTGTCAGAGGGTCCCAGATTTTACATCGTATGTTTTCTTCTTTCTTAATCCATTCACAATACACTTCATCAGAAAGTACTTCAGCGGACGGTTCCTTACGAAGATTACCATATTCAACAGTTTTCTTGAGACAGTCATTAGTTATTTCAATTTTTTTAGCCAAATATTGCTTTGCATTTTCAATCATAAGCGTTTAAACTCGTTATGTAACGATAGATCACCGTTTGAACAATTTTTCTTTTTGGTTTATAGGATATTAAAACGATCTAATAATTAAAAGAGTGGAGGTGAGATTTACGACACGAATTTCAGGTTTTGGGATGAGAGGGACAGGAATCGTCCCCGTCCTTATTGTCGCGGGAATCATCCTGATTGGATCAAATGTGAATGCAATCGCTGGTCAACTGGCCATCTGGGGCGGAGTTGGTATTGGACTTGCTCTTGGTGTGCTCGGCGTGATTGGTGTGTTGAGCCGATATATTTAGTTTTCAGTACGAATATGGAATTTATTTTTAATATTATGAGAAATGAAATAACTATCATAATCTAATGTAGCCCAACCATATGGATATTCATCATACCAATTCATAAAAAGGGCATTTGAATGGCAATTCTCTTCGAAATATTCAGTTGAATTGAACCATCGATAACTTGATGACAGATTTTCATTGTTCACATCGTAATATCCGTGGTAAACAGCACACCAGGGATCGTAATACATTGTTCGATTATCGATTTCAACTTCTACCCACTGATGCCAAATTGTTTGAACCGTTCTGGATTTTATACCTGCTTTTTTTGCCATAAATGAGAAAAGGTTAGATAGTTCTTGACAAGCTCCGACTTTGTTATAGGCTAACCAATACGGATCCTCCCCATAGAATTTTCCTTCCGGATTTTTTTGTTTGAAAATTGTCAATTCATACTCTCTGTTTGCAAAAAATTTTGACATATTCCCTTTATAGAACATATATGTTGGAAACTCTCTTGCACTCCAAAATGTTCCTAGCTCCCAATCCGGATTATGCCAATCACGCATCTCCCATTGAAATATTTTGTTTAGTTTTGTTTTCGGATCATCATTTTTACATTCATTAATAAGAAGATTAATCGACTCATTACTTTTTGGAAAAATCTCATTTGAATATTTTTGTGAAATCCAGAAATCAACCGCGTAAAAATTTACGGGATCGATAGGATTAAAACGGAATGAGAATGGAGAAATTGAAACTACAATGAGTAAATAGACTGGAATTACAAAAAGAAACAAGACACTAATAATTTTTAGACTCTTTAAAAAGGCAGGATCCTCATGAAAATTTGATTCATAATGACGAGTACACAATAGAATTGAAATCCAGAAAATCCATCCAAATAAGACCGGATTTAATTTTGAGAATCCTAATAACAAACATAGTGTAGAAATGAGGCTCCCAATCCATATACCAATAATAAAAGATTTTTTTAGAGTCCCTTGTTGGATCTTCATCCATTCATTATCAAAGAATCTCAATCCTATCACGATAATCCGTTGATGAAAAATTATGGAAAAATTCTATTCAAATTATCTTTGTTAAATCTCCTTAAATATATCCCCTCCCCACCTTCAGCCCCTCCACCACGACAACCGGCGCCAGCAAAACCAGCATAACAAGCCCCCAATCACCAACCCCCAGCGGAACAGTCCCGAACACCGCCCTCGAAATCCAGAATTCCGTGATAAGGACCTGCGTCACCACCCCAACCCGACTGCAGCCCGGAGCCAAGGATTCCGGAACACGACGGATTCAAGCAAAAATCGCTCCCGACAACCGCTTAAGGCGATGGCCGTGAATAACCGGGAGATGACGATGACCGGGAACGCCATGGGCCCGGCCTTGCCGCCAGCTCCGGAACCCCGGCAAGGTACCCGGCAAAAACCCCTCGCATGACGAGCGCGATCGCGAGGCCGGTGAGAATGAGTTCTTTTAATGACTGCCACGTGAGGATCTGCTGCT
>DLXM01000045.1 GCA_003448835.1 Bacteroidota bacterium
CAATTAGTTCAATTATTGTGCAATTTGTGCAACTATTATGCAATTGAGAAATAGGTTTGGGTTTCTATTCTGAAAGAGCTGAAGCCAGTCGTAGGTCGTTTTTGCTATAGTTTCTCAATCTTGATGTCGCAAATTGCGATATCAAGATTATTGATAATGAATGCTTTTTATCAACTTGTTGTTGCATTTTGCAACATCAAGTTGTCAAATTTATATTTAATATCTGTCTTGTGGAAAATTACTATCAATAAATGTCTGACCTACCAAATATCAAAAACAAGGTAGGTCAGACATTCATACATATAAATTTAAATAGCACTTTTGAAATAATTACATGATAGCCCATGGAAGAATTGTTGTTTGAATAATTTTTCCGTCCTTTAGCTCATGAATTAATCCAACAAGTCCAAACTTATGATTACCGATGAAAGTAACCTTCTTGATAACCGGGTCATCATCCATTAATTGCTCAACCCTAATTGTTTTTACCATGTAGAATGCTAATTCCCAATCTTCATCAGGATTTTTTTGGACTACGGTTCTTACAATTTTTTTCCCTCAGATGTTTTAAATTCATACTTATCACCTACTTTAGATGCGTATTTAAACATTGTAAATGGTTTTGAAACATCACCTTTGGAATACACAAACTCCTGAATTCCTTCCGATGTAACTTTCATTTTCATTTCAAATCCCAAACTCATGTTTTGGTGATCAGTAGTATCAATTGACAAGCCATACTTTGCCAGATAAGCATCTACAATTTGATGTTTCAAATCATCAGACAAGGATTGAGTACCAAGAAGAGTATCAATTGATTTTAAAGCATCAATATCAGCAACAAACTTACCTTTGATGGTAACGATTCCACCATCATTTTTGATGATTTTGACAGAATCGCGTATGTTATTGATTACAGAAGAATAAACTCCATCCACTTTTGGACTTACTCCAAATTCATTACCAACTTTGGTTAAATCAAGATTGGTAGTACCACCAATTTCATTTGGTCCGGTGGTTGATTCGCAGGCAAAAACAATCAATAATGCAACAAAGAAACACAAAAGTCGCAATTTCATAATGTTAACTCCTTTTTTAAAGAAAAACACTTTCAAAAATATTGATTTTATAGATAATTACCAAAAAAATAATTGAATTTAATAATAATTTATTCCTAACTTTCAAGTGTTTCGAGAATATTGACATAGCTTTCGTAACGCTCGGCATCAATTTTTCCTTCTTCGAGTGCTTTAAGTACTGCACATCCGGGCTCGTGAGTATGTGTGCAGGGCAGATATTTGCAATTCAGGTAATATTCATCGAAATCGTGGTAGTGCATAGCAAGATTCAATTTATCAACATCCCACATGGCAAATTCTCGCACACCAGGAGAGTCAATAATTCTGCCACCGTAGGGTAAATCAAGCATTTTTACAAAACTTGTGGTGTGCTGACCTTTTTGAGTTCGTTCACTTATTTCTTTGATTCTCTGAGCGTAATCGCCGATTAATCTATTGACAAGTGTAGATTTCCCGACTCCAGATGGTCCGAAAAAGAGCGTCGTTCTGTCTTTTGTCAGTTCGATTATTTCATCAATACCTGTTCCTTCGGTTGCTGAGAAGTAGTAAATCGGTACCTGAATATTGCTGTAAATATACAAATCCTCATCGAAGAATGTCATATCTTTTGCAAGGTCAGTTTTATTTAAACCGATTACCGGTTTCACGCCGCCAATCTCACAGGCAATAATCAACCTGTCAATGAATCGTTTGTTATATGAAGGCTGAAAAGTTGATGCCAGAATAAGTAATATTTCAAAATTAGAAGCGATGACATGCTCGGATGTTGATTTACCAACAGCCCGACGACTGATTTTTGTTCGACGCTGTTCGACAGCAATAACTCGTCCTTTTCTGATTTCGACTTCGTCGGGTGATTCTTCCGGTAAAATGATAATGACATCACCTACTGCTACAAGTGTCGAATTTTTATGTGGCGATATTACACGTCCCGAAACAGTACATTCGATAAATTCTTTTCCTTTTTCAGTTTGGGTTTCAGCAAGAACAGTATTTCCAATCACTGAAACAGCTGTTCCTGTGATCGAATTTTCGGGAATCGTACCTTCATCAGTAACAAGTTTTCCCTTATATGCACGAGATTGTCTTATGGGAATTTGTTTCCCGAGAGGATTATCTTTTAAAAATTTCATAATTGTTGAATAAAATTTACATGTGTCAGTAAAATTTCACACTTTTTTTTTGATTAAGAACGAAAAAATGCGTAATTTTGTATTAATTGAATAATTAACTTGAGTATATGTTGAATTACCGTTGGACAATTAGACAATATGATGATGACGAAACTGTACATAACTTAGCAAAAGCAATGAATATACCCAAAAGCCTGGCTCAAGTCCTGGCTATCCGAGGTCATGGAAGCAAAAATGATGCCGAAACATTTTTTAAGCCATCTCTCGAAAACCTGCACGACCCGTATTTGATGGAAGATATGGATAAAGCGGTTGAGAAAATCCTCGAGACAGTCAGAAAGCAAGAGCTTATTTGGGTACATGGTGACTATGAAGTAGATGGCACAGCCAGTACAGCTATGATATGTCAGTTTATATCTTCGATTGGCGGGAGGGTGGATTACTATATCCCTGACCGTTTCGAGGACGGCTATGGATTATCGAACAGGTCCATAGACCTCGCACTTTCCCGAAATGCAAAAATGCTGCTCACAGTTGATGTTGGTATTACGTCCTACGAGCAACTAATTTATGCAAATGAGAAAGGTTTGGTTACGATTATTTGTGACCACCACGAGCCCGGTGAGCAGGTTCCGGTTGCTTATGCTATTTTAGACCCGATGCAGAAGGGTTGTCCTTATCCTTTCAAATCTCTTGCCGCTTGCGGTGTAGCTTTCAAACTTGTACAGGCAATCTGTATGAGGCTTGGGGTATTAGAAAAAAGTTATCAGTATCTTGATTACGTAGCTATTTCTTCCGCGGCAGATATGGTACCGATTAAAGGGGAGAACAGAATCCTCGTACATTTTGGATTGAAACAGCTTAATATCAAACCGCGTCCCGGTTTTAACGGACTGATACACTGTACAGGTCTCAGACTTGGCAATATCACAGCTTCTAATATCGTTTATGCCGTAGCCCCATTAATCAATGCCGCCGGAAGGCTTGGTGATGCAAAACGTTCTGTTGAAATGATGATGCAGAGTGATGAGAATGCCGCTTTCCGAATTACTCAGGTTCTTGAAGATGAGAACCGTAAAAGACGCATTTTTGACCAAAAAGCATTTGAAGAAGCTATTCCGATGGCTAAGAAATCTATCGAAGAAGATGCTCCGCATTCACTTGTAATTTATGGAGAAAACTGGCATGCAGGAGTGATTGGAATAGTTGCCTCACGACTTGTTGATAAGTTCAATCTTCCATCAGTTTTGCTGACAAATATCGAGGGTGTGGCAAAAGGGTCAGCCCGAAGTATTAACGATTTTGATATTCATTCTGCTTTGAAACTTTGTGATGATATTCTTCTGGAATATAGTGGTCATAAGCATGCCGCAGGTTTGTCCCTGAAAATCGAGCATGTACCGGAATTCCGTCGTCGTTTCGATGAGCTGGCAAGGATGGCAATTACTACTGAGATGTTAATGCCTGAAATTGTTGTTGATGCTGAACTTCAATTCAACGAATTATCTCCGCATTTTCTACATTCTTTAGGCAGATTCGCCCCTTACGGATATTCAAATTACAAACCTGTTTTTGTATCAAAAGGTGTAAAATCTGTAAATGGTATTAAGGTTGTGGGTAATAGTAATCTGAGGTTCAGAGCAATTCAGAATAATTTTGTAATTGATGCAATTGGTCAGAATTTAGCGTCCAAAGTTAATCTTTGTAATAACGGCAG
>DLXM01000172.1 GCA_003448835.1 Bacteroidota bacterium
TAAACGTTTTTGATTCAGACGGTACGTTTATCAAACGATTGGGAGGCGAGGGTCGAGGACCTGGTGAATTCAGTAGTTATGTTAGGGATGTCCAAATTCGTGGGGACTATTTATATGCGTTTGATCCGGACCCAAGACGGATTCATATTTTCGATGTTAATACTTTAGTAGGAATGAATACAGTCATATTAGGCGATAATAGGACTGATTTTCAAGATTTAGCTAAAGCTTATCCCTGGATCGCGGGAGTATTTGTTCGGTCAGATAGCACATACATTGTCAAGTATGTCAATCATACTCGAGATGTTAAACATTGGGATAACGTAGAGACTACAGGTTTACTTTATCATGTTGATGAATCTGGGTCAATAACAAAAGAATTACTCACTTACATGAGTGAAATCCGAACCGTGAACGGTTTAATCATCAATTATGAGCAATTTTTTAGCAAAAAACATGTAATCATGTCGGAAGATAATCGGATTTATATGGCTGAACCGGATTATTTTCTAGTTAAGCAGTTTAATGACGCAGGTGAGTATGAGCAGTCATTTTATTACCCGTTAGTCACTCATCCGCTCTCTGAAGACACAGCAATCAAATCAGGTTTCCATGAAAGAATCATTGAGGACATGCACAACATGGATCTGCCTGAGTTCTGGCCGGTAGTGACTGATATGCTCATTGATGATCAGGATCAGCTATGGGTTGCAACTACCGTAGAAAATCTAAGTATTTATGAGTGGTGGGTGGTGGAAACCTTAGGAGAATTGGTTGCTCGTTTCGACTGGCCTCGGAACAAACCCATCGAGTATATCGCCAATGGAAATATATTCACTAAAGAAACCGATGATGAATCCGGTCTTCAACAGATTGTGCGATACCGGATTAAAGTTGAGTAATGTGATTTAATTAAAATTTTATTTTCTTTCCATATTTACTTATTTGGCTGCATCCTATAATTATATTCTGAATTATATATGCCAAGATTTTTATTTATAGCTTTATTGTCACTGTTTATATTCCAATGTTCCAGATATCCTTCATCGGAAAAAGCTAAAGATCAGGAAAGATCGGAACATATTTCCATCCAGGATACAATTCCTAAACACATTCAGCAGATTGAGAATCTCACTGTTTTTCCTGGTGATTCAGAACCCCGTTTTTCTATAGAACTAATCCCCGAGCAAACTTTTGGCCAAACAGGGGAGCCATATTTGACCAATATATTGAGTTCAGTTGTTGATGATCAGGGTAGAGTCATAATTTTGGATACAAAATCAGATTATTCTCATGTTATAAATGTCTTCAATGATGATGGTTCATTTCATACACAACTCGGTGGTCCCGGTAAAGGGCCAGGTGAGTATGGCTTTGTACTTGACGTTCAAATCATGGACGGAAAAGTGATTGTTCGTGATTTTTCAAATCAACGTTTAAATATCTACAATACTAATAATTACTCCATTGAGCGTACGTTACCGCTTGACCAATTGGCAATCAGGAACTATGAAGATGTTCAAGGTTTGCAGATGGGCCTCATAATGCCGCGACATGATGGCAATTACCTAGTCAGTTTTTATCAACCGGGATTTAGTAGCGAAGATAAATATCTACTTATGGACGCCGACGGAAATAGGTTGAATATAGAACCTCTTGTATTTCCGAGTTCCCAATGGATAAGTGTGAGGACTAACAGGATTGGTCCATCTATAGGATTGGGTCAACTTACTGGGCAAACACTTACGTCACTGTCGAGTGAAGATGCATTATTTTCGATTTGGACAAGGGATTTTTTAATCAAGAAGTACGACTCAAATGGGCTATATCAATCTGCAATTTATTATCCATTATCCGGTCTACCAATTGATATCGATAGGTTTACCAGCCCACCACGTTTCGGTTTTAGCACTATTGAAATAGAGAAAGCACTTGAAAATGTGAGGTTGCCGGAAACTAATCCTATATTGGACAACCTGATCATTGACGATGAAAACAGAATTTGGGTGGCAGTTCCTATGGATACACGTCGTGAAATGCTTGAGTGGTGGATCCTAGCCCCATCGGGTGAACTGCTGGCGAAGTTGCAGCATCCACGAGAGTCAAGATTTGTCATTAAGAACGGACATCTATTCAGTAAAGAGACGGATGAGAATTCCGGCGTGGAGTTTGTGGTAAAGTATCGAATTGAGTTTGCTGCTTTCATTGATTAAAGTACCAGAGACAATTATTCCTCACATCTTACCTCACATCTTGATGTGAGTTTGAACTTTTTTCCTAACGTTTGATGTAACTTTTGCGTAGAACGATTATTGACAGTCATTTATGCATTATCATCTATAACAAATATGAAAAAATATATTCTTACCATCGCTTTTATTTTATCACTCGCTGCAACAACCTCAGCTCAAGAGGGATCATTGGGACTCACCGCAAACCTATTATTACCTCAGTCGGACTTTAAAGAAACTCTTGACGCCGTAGGTGGCGGAATCAGTTTTTATGGCGGATATCAGTTTAAAAATTCACCCATTTATCTGGGAGCCGAAATTGGGATCGCAAACTTTGGAACGGATAGCCGAACCGAACCCTGGAGTAACACAATCCCTGATTTGACTATGGATGTGGATAATCATTACAACCTGTTTCAGGGACATCTGGTTACTNNTACTCGAATCCAACCCCCAAAGCTAACGTTCAACCTTTTATTGAGGGACTTTTTGGGTTTAATTATTTCTTCACTGAAACTACGGTGAGTAGTAGAAGTGGATCAAATGCTTATGAACCAATTGCATCGGACACTAATTATGATGATAGTTCATTATCGTATGGTGTCGGAGCTGGGGTACAATTCAAGGTTAGCAATTTTAACACAGAAGGCGCTCGTGGAGAATTTTATATGTCTCTTTCAGGACGTTATTTACGTGGTGGCGAAGCCAGTTATCTGAAAAAAGGCTCCATTGAAATCACAGAGAATAGCCAAGTGATTTATAATCCGATGCAATCAAAAACTGACATGTTTCTTGTTTCACTCGGATTTATAGTCAAACTATAATCGGCTGGTCGGTTGTTAATTTATTAAAGTTGTCCGATTTTACAAGGAGGCTCAATCGGGTCTCCTTTTTTATTATTTAAAATTAGAATTATGCTGCCTGTAGGAATACATATTGATGAGGATGTCAGAGATGCCGTTGAGGATCTGATTAAACATGCCAAACCGAATATTGCGGATGTGGTTGGTATCGAGTTCCTTCATCTGGGGAAGGAAAAGGTGGTCGCAAGGATGCCGGTTGATTCGCGTACCCATCAACCTTTCGGAATTCTGCACGGTGGCGCATCGGTGCTGTTGGCTGAGACGGTTTGTTCACTCGGATCGTGGTTCAGTATCGATCGGAATACCCAGGCTGCGGTGGGAGTTGAAATTAATGCGAATCACATTAAATCAGTTAAAAGTGGCTTTGTATATGCAACGGGGATACCAATTCATCGGGGAATGACTACGCAGGTATGGGAAATCAGAATTGTGGATGAAGAGGACCGACTCGTGTGTATCAGCCGGTGTACTATAGCAATCGTCAAGAGGAGATAGTCCGTCCTGGCCGGGCTAATTCAGCATGTGAAATCTCAATATAGAGATGAATATGATTGAGTGCCGGCTCTTAAAACACGAGCAAACCGATGGCAATCAAAACAACTATCAGAATTAAATAGAAAGTTTTGGTGCGTTTTTTGGGCTTTTTGAGTCCCATAATGTCTTTGAACATCATGTGATCAAAACCAAGTTTGTAGTATTTTTCGTATATCTTAGCTCTCATCCTTATTAGTAACTATAATTTTTCGGGTATTTGTGGGTTTAGTGTTAACGTACCATCCAGTACTGTAATTGCCTGACCTGCAATTTGCAAGCCATCAACTTCGCCTTTGTCAACGGTCATAATTACGTCAATTAGTCCCGGACGTCCAACAAATTTGCCTTGACTGGCTTTGAAAGAAAAGAACTTCTTGGTTTCATCCAGAAATCCATTCTCCCATAAAAAAGCGGCCATCGGACCATTTGCTGAACCCGTTACAGGATCTTCTGCAACGCCTAATGATGGCGCGAAAAATCGCATATGCCAATCAATATCTTTG
>DLXM01000251.1 GCA_003448835.1 Bacteroidota bacterium
CGATCTCCCAACCAGTTATATCCGATATCACCCCATCCTAATGTTGGTCCGGTATGGTAATTGTAGTATGATCTCACTACCGCGGCAAAATCTGCCGTTGGAATGTAATTTCCGGCACTGTGGTGAACAATCAAGTGTGAGACACTGGTTACTGAGCGACTTGCGGTATTCAAAAGTCCTAATGATGCCCCCCATTGAGTTCTGGCTACATATTGAGGCAGATCGTAATTCACCACAAAATCCAGTTCTGAGTTGTCTTTTTGAACCGATTCGACGGTTTCAGGTTTAATTTTACCAACTCTGTCACGCACTTCCACTGTTTTAGGAACTGTTGCAATATGGTCTTTCAAATCCACAGCATCAGTTACACCCGGATTTATGAAATTCAATCGGATAGTATTTAGCTCCGGATTTCGATGGATCATGTGTGGTTTTAGCGTTGCCCGATACTGAATATATTGGGTCCCAGGCGCCATAAATACCAATGGACCGGCAAAACTACCTTTCGGTAAATCTACGTGGTGATCTACTTCTATGGACATCCAAGCGGTCCACTCCCGTGCATTTTTGCTACTTCTAATTTCGATGGCAATTTGATTCTGATTTCCGACTTGAGCATCCCAGGTAACTCCCAATGCAATAAATGGATGTTCCTTAGTTAGCGGAACCAATTCTTCAGGACTGGTGAATCGCTGCACACCGGCATCAAGTGTCTCCTGACCAAATCCTGCAATACTTTTGCCGGGTTGAAGCTGCAATTGTGGGGTACGTTCTACAATGACGGATTCAAATGGTTTGTTCGCCTCATTTGTTGCATTTTGAGCGTAGGCATTACTCTGAAATACAATGAACAAACAAATAGCAATCTTCGTAATTCTTTTAATCATAACGTAAGTTTAGTTTTTGATAACATTTTCGGTTAACGGGATTCAAAAAACTCTAAAATCGATGAGTTTTGAATTCCATTAAATTCGTCTAGTCTGAAATCCTGAACGATTTCATTTTGAATAAATAAATAAAGTCCGGTTGCATCTTCTTTGTATGGCATATAGACACGGACTTCTTTGCGGATTGGCGCACCCGCTATACTTTGTTTAACTATAATCGGGGCATCACCTAAAATTTGTTGAATTTCAGAAAGTTCACGTCCTTTAAACGAAACGTACCCTTCTTTATCTGCAAAATAATTGTATGGCTCAACATTGAGACGGTATTTAGGCTCGGATTGTGATTGGTCGTTATTTCCGGCTGCTAATTGGTCACGAAGTTTTTGTTGGGCATCTTCTATTCTATCGGATGGATTACTTTGAGCCGATGATTCAATATTCTCAGATTCTGCGGATGTTTCGGTTGACTCATGCATGGTATTTGTTGTAACTGAATCGACCATTTCGGTATCCATCATCGCAGTTGTGGAATCCTGTTCAGGTCCGTTTTCTGTACATGAAATTGACATCCATGCCATTAAACCTATTAATAATATGCTCTTTGAGCTGAGTGCCATCTACTGTAATTGATAATAATGCGATTCTTTATACTTGAAGTAAATTAATACGATAAGTTTACAATCAAAACCGCGTCTTTTAGTTTTATTATCATTATAAAAAACGTCTGCAATCTTTGTAAATTTTATCCATGTTAAACTCTTCGCGAAATCTGTTAATTTTATTGACTTCCTGTGTGGTGCTGGCTGGAGCTCTTTTGGTATGGTCTCCTCTTCAACCGCCGAAATTTTTTACAAATGAATCTGAATTCGATTTTTATGTAATGCAGCAAATTTATGATTTTGGATATCCACATGAACGTATTCGAACGCGTTCAATTCGTGTTCATGACGAGTTTTCCAGAAAAGTAATTACCGTGGATGTTACCAGAGCTTTCCCTAAAACGCTATTTCATAAGACGCTGGCAGATTCACTCCGTTTGTATGGGATTGATACCTATGCTGTTGTACCTCTGCCTGATCCCGATTTAGAGATTCATTTGATAGATCGTAACACGGTTGTCACCACCATCAGGCTGGAACGCGTTAATTCCGGAAATTGAGATTAAATCTCGATTTCCTTGAATGTTTTCAGGATGTCGTGAGCGGTTAAATCATACTGAATAGGCGTAACTGACCCAAATCCATCGTTCAAAGTCTGAACATCAAGATCTTCTCCCTTGCCAAGCAATTCGAATTTACCCGTCATCCAAAAATACGGTCGATTATGTGGATCCATTCGACCATCATATTCTTCGACGTAACGACTTTCTGCTTGTCGGGTCCATTTGAGTCCTTTTAGCGGACCTGCCGGAGCATTGATATTTAAAGTGATTCCTTTGGGAAGTCCGTTTTTGAATACAAATTCAATCATTCTGGCTGCGGCTTCCTGACATCCGGATAGATCGGCTTTTTCATTGAATTCATTGCAACTGACAGCGATTGCCGGATAACCAAGTACGGTTGCTTCTGTTGCGGCGCTCACGGTTCCGGAGTATATGATATTGATTCCGGCGTTGGATCCGTGGTTGATTCCGCTAAGCACCAGATCCGGTTTGCGATCCATGAGTTTATCGTGTGCAAGTTTGATACAATCTGCCGGTGTACCGTTCACAGCAATGGCATCCATCCCATTGAGCATTTTAACATTATTAGCTCGAAGTGGGGTACTTATTGTTATTGAATGTCCAACGGCGCTTTGTTGACGGTCCGGTGCGATTATCTGGACATCGGCGTAGGTCGCTGCAACTTCGGCAAGCGCTCTGATTCCTGGTGAATAATATCCATCGTCATTACATATGAGAATGAGGCGTTTTTTATGGGCAGTCATTTAATAAATACTAATTATACTGTTCGTCTTTTGATGGAAAGTCGCCGGATTTAACGTCGTTTACATAATTTGTAACCGCTCCGCTCATTTCTTCGAATAGATTCAGATATCGTCTGATGAATCGTGGTTTAAAATCTTTGGTCAGTCCGAGCATATCGTGAACAACCAATACCTGTCCGTCGCAGGACCCACCTGCTCCGATTCCAATGGTTGGAATGTTGAGCTCTTTGGTAACTTTTGCTGCTAAATCGGCAGGAATTTTTTCTAATACTATGGCAAAACAACCAGCTTCTTGTAATTTTTTAGCATCTTCGATGAGTTGTGCAGCTTCGGCTTCTTCTTTGGCTCTGACTTTGTAGGTGCCAAATTTGTATATGGATTGAGGCGTAAGTCCAAGATGTCCCATGACCGGTATTCCGGCGTCAACGATTCGTTTAACCGTATCAGCGACAAAAGTCCCACCTTCGAGTTTAATGGCATGAGCTCCTGCCTCTTTCATCATACGCCCGGCACTGATTAAGGCTTCTTTAATCGTTACTTGATAACTCATAAATGGCAAGTCGGCTACAACAAGGGCTCTATCCACTCCCCTTACAACACAACTTGTGTGATAGATCATTTGATCGAGTGTAATTGGTAGAGTCGTTTCATGTCCGGCCATGACGTTACTTGCAGAATCCCCAACCAGTATGATATCAATCCCAGCGTGATCAACAATCCGGGCCATAGTAAAATCATAAGCGGTAATCATAGAGATTTTTTCACCCTTTGATTTCATGTCCACTACGGTGCGGGTTGTTATTTTTTGGGGACTGGTTTCAGACTTTGCGACACTCATATCTTTTTATTTGGGATCAATGCTGCTGTAGCATCTAATTCACATGTAATTTGACCATCTACGGTTGCTACTGAATGCATGGTTATGAACATTCTCTTCACTCCGGTAATGGTGACTTCAAGTAAAAGTTGATCACCCGGAACAACCGGTCGGCGGAATTTGCAATTATTGATCGCTGAAAACACTATGGTGTAATCATTGGGGTCAATATTGTTGAATTTCAAATATTGAATACATCCGGCCTGAGCTAAAGCTTCAACTTGAAGCACGCCCGGCATAATCGGCTGGTTTGGGAAGTGTCCGTTGAAGAACTCTTCGTTCGCTGTTACATTTTTTAATGCCAGTATACGGGTTGGCTCTAGTTCAAGTACACGATCAACTAATAGAAACGGGTATCTGTGTGGAATAATGGCTTTTATTTCTTCGATTTTGAGCATAGTATTTATTTTTTTTCTCTGATTAATCTCGTGGCCCATGTGGCTCAAGTCGTTTTTAATTCACAACACCAACGTAAATATAGGCAATACCACCATTTAGTTTATAAAATTGTTGACTGCTGTATGAATTGGAACGTTTCATAAGGTCCAGAAAATGTTCCCCCGCCGGAAATGCCGCGCTGGTTTCAGGCAAATATTGATATGCATCCCGGTTTCCGGTAAGAATTCCACCAATAAATGGAATGATGTATTTACTGTAAAATCGGTATGGCCATGACATTATACCTTTGGGTTGTCCAAATTCAAGTACAACGACCCTGCCGCCCGGTTTGACTACTCTTGCCATTTCCTTCAAACATACCAACGGATCATCCACATTTCGTATCCCAAATGATATACTGGAAATATCGAATGAATTATCCGGATAGGGTAAATTCATAGCATCGGCAACTTCAAAATCGATTACTAATCCCTTTTTTGCAGCTTTTGCTGGGGCAGGATCAATCATTTCCTGACAAAAATCGGTGCCCATGACATATCCGGAGTCACCAACTTTTTTCTTGAACGTGATTGCGAGGTCTCCGGTACCGGTTGCGCAATCAAGGACACGATCTCCGGCTTTGGCACCACTCAGTCGCACTGCTTTATTACGCCAAATATGGTGGATTCCTAATGATAACACACTGTTGGTTACATCATATCGTCCGGCGATTGATGCAAACATGGATCTTACTTTTTCACTCATATTTTAGAAACGAGTCCTCTATTTTGGTTTCTTTTTGTGTCGGATCATTAAATTCAGGATATCTTGTTCCATACGCTGAATTCCCGGAACAGATACATGTTTGGCAATCGCAGTTTTGATAATCAGCATTTTCATGACTCTGTCATTCAATGAAATCCCTTGATGATATTTTGAATAAAAGGAATCAAACAGTTTTCGAGCCCATCCAAAACGAAATATCATAAAAAACAGGAGTCCGACTATCAGCGATTGATATTGTCCCACGACTCCCAGATAACTTATCGATACAACTGCCGCAAATAGGATGATAGTTTCGTTCGTAATTATCTTCAATACACTAGTCAACCACATCGATATCATTGCACTTTTCGATAATTGCCAGAACATCAGAAATAGCAGGCTCAATAGTGTTGCTACTGAAATAGGGAGCAAGTGTATTAGTCCAATGAAAATTAATAATGAAGTTGCATCTGTGCTTTTGACCCAGATTTCAGCATTATTTACCATCGTATCAATTGAAACGATGTCCAGAAGTCCGGGAGCGATTATGTCAATCTGGTCGGATGTGATGTAATACCAATGACCATTCCGGGTAAATATTCCGGCCGGGGTTTCTACAAATTCTGATGATGTTAAACCGATGTTTCTCATAGGTGCAAAAGATACTCATTTTCATGATAATCATGAACCTAAAAATACCCGGTTTCAACTGTTGAATAGCCGTTTATGCAAATGCTACTGTCAAAATACCCATTTCTTTAACTCCTGATTGCTTAAGTACCTGTGCCAGAGCATAGCTTGTTGCTCCGGTAGTGAAGACATCATCTACTATTATGATGAATTTATCCTGAACCGATTCATGCTGATCCACTCGAAAAGCCTCTGATAAATTTTTCATCCTGCCCTGAAGGTCATGTCCCGTCTGAGTAGTTGTATATCGCTGGCGGATCACGATGTTTTCTGGTATCAATGGGATCCCGGTCACTTCAGAGACACCGGTCGCTACCAATTCAGCCTGATTATAACCACGGATCCGTTTTTTCTTGGGGTGTAATGGCACAGGAAGCAAAACAATCGAATTATATGAAGAAAAACCGGACCAAAATTTGGTACTCAGTAGTGCCGATCCTGTAAGAACCCCCATTTCAAATCCCAATCGACCAATTCCCCCATACTTTACCAAATGCAACATTCGCTGCAACACCCCACCTTTATCATATTTCCAGAGTGCATATTGAAATAAAATACCTTCCGGAAGCACAACCCCCGGACAGCTTGAATTTCCATAATAATTAGCCGGATCAAATGCGCTATCCTGACAAAATGGACATAACATATTGCCATCATTTGGTGTTGGACATCCACAACACACACAAACCTCAGGAAATAACATTTCCTTGAATCCTGCAATAGATTCAGAAACAATTGTATTGATTAATTTCATGGTCACCTCTCTGCTTTTTTGTTTGGACTTGTACCCATTCAAACATTAACTTGGACAACAATTTCTCGATTAATTAGAATCGAATATTTAATAGTACCATCAAATCTCAACTCCTTGCAGAAAAACGTTTTATTTCACACAGATGGCTACTATATTCTGTTTCCGACACGGACAGATTATAATTTTTAGCTTTAGTATCCTGGTTGAAATCGTTGGGTGACAAACCAATTTTTTAATATGGCAGCATTACATACAGATTTACTGGCAATTCGCGAAAAATCCGGACTTTCGGTCTCCGATGTCAATAAAAAGACAAAGACGCCTGAAAGTGTGATCCTTGAAATCGAAAAGGGATCGATTTTTGATAAATCCGAAAAGCAAAAGACCTACATTCGTAGTTTCATCCGTACGTATGCTAAAGCGATTGGCATCAAAGATGAAGACATGATTCGAGCATTGGATGCTCAGGAGTCAGGAAATTATGCCGGTGGACTTAGAAAAAAATATTTACCGGAGACTTTAGCTGTTAGCCCCGATTTAGAAGATCCCGATGAAGTAATTTCTCCAGGTAAAGATGTCGCAGAAGATGATGAAGACTTTGGTCTGGTAAAACCTGGTCCAACTTCTACAATTGGTAGCGATGAATATTCGAGACCGGATCCTTCGAGACAGCACAATCGTGTAACCCCACCGCCTCCAAAGCTGGAAAGTGTTGATTGGGCAAGGTTTAGTGATAATTTTGTGTCACTCAACAATTCGGCTTTATTGTATGTTTTTATTGCCATTATCATTGTAATTCTGGGTGTAGGCGGATATTACGGGTATGAATATTATGCTGAAAATGTGGCATCAAGTGGTGAATCAGGAACACCAATTACATCAAATCCGCAGAATGGTGATGATCTGGAAATCAGCAGTCCTGCTACATTTGGATCCGATGCAAGCGATTCACTAAATACGGATTCAATTCAGGTTTCATCCCCTGAAATCCCTGCTTCTGTTACAGCGGTTCAGTTACCTGACACAATTTTTGTGATTGTACATGCTGCAAATGACAAACTGGAGCCAATCCGAGTTACTTCTGATGTCAATAACAGCCGAAGTCCATATTGGATAGAGGTCAATGAAGCGATGAGGTTCGATTTCTACAATCAGATTGCAATCGAAGGTCAACTCGATAGAATGGCTATTTTTGTTAACGGACATCTTATCTCCGAAATGGATTCCATTCGAACAGCCGATCGAAATATTGTTATTACGCGTGACTTTCTGTCCCGAAGACCTTATATATTTTCTGAGGAACCACCAGATCTTCCCGAAGGTGTTATCCCCCCTACCGTAATTCGAGATCGTCCGTTTTTTTAACATTCGATTATGACGCATACTGATGCCATTAAACGGGTTAATGAGTTAAGGGTGTTACTTCAGCGCGCAAATCAGGCTTATTACGATAAAGCCGAACCGATCATGAGTGATCGTGAATTTGACCGACTTCTGGATGAACTTGCCACACTTGAGGATGAATTTGGTCTTCAGGATGCCAATTCTCCAACTCAAATTGTAGGAGGAAGCGCCGGGACTGTTTTAAAATTCGTGGATGGAATCTCCGTTGGGGATTCCATGACATCTGATGTTGATGAATCTGGGACTACTTCGGAGAGTAAAGACCCCGAGTTGCTCGATACCGTGACGGTCACGGATACAATTTCTGTGCATCCTACGCCCATGCTCAGCCTCGCCAACACCTACAATGCGGATGAGTTACGCGATTTTGACCGGCGATGTCGGGATATTCTCGGACACTCAAACTACACTTGGTTTGTGGAACTGAAATTCGATGGAATGGCACTCAGGCTACGGTATGAGTCAGACAAACTGGTCCTTGCAGCAACCCGAGGAGATGGTCGAAAAGGCGACATCATCACAAAAAACGCGCTCACTGTAAATGACATCCCAGCTGAAATCCGAAATAATTCCGGTAATATTGTAGAGATTCGCGGTGAGGCTTACATGGAAACAAATGCGTTTGCGGCCTATAATCAATCCCGAATTGACCAGGGACTTCAACCTTTTGCAAATCCCAGAAATGCGACAGCTGGTTCACTTAAAATGTTGGATTCCAGTGAAGTGGCAAAACGTCCAATCCGGTTTTTTGCGTACGATCTTATTTTAAACGAAGCGGATCAGGCGTTGAGTTCAAAAATTGATACTCACGAAGCAAAAATGGGCTATTTGGAGTCCATTGGTCAGCGCGTTTGTCAAAAACGATGGCATGTCACCTCAATTGATGAAGTCTTATCCATTATATCAGAATTGGAGACATCCAGAAAAACACTGCCTTTTGAGACCGATGGTGTGGTAGTTAAAATTAATGAGGATGTTTACAGGACCGAGCTTGGTTTCACAGCTAAAGCACCACGTTGGGCCATTGCTTATAAATTTGAAGCTGAACAAGCCGAAACGATCGTTAATGAAATCAGCCTGCAGGTCGGTAGACTGGGAACCATTACTCCTGTGGCTGAGCTGGAACCTGTTTTATTGGCCGGAACTACTGTTAAACGCGCTTCATTACATAACGAGGATGAAATCCTTCGAAAAGATATTCGTGTAGGTGAT